>CALGTK010000449.1 GCA_937904325.1 uncultured Planctomyces sp. | reverse complement strand
ACGGCACGCGCCACGCTGACCCAGGCAATTCCCGGCTTCAACTGCCCCTCGCGCCGAGATGCAATCGCCATTCCCTTGAAATCGAATAAGCACAGCAAGTACGGAGAGACGGCAACTAGAAGTGACTATGCGATCTGCGGAGGTGCCGGCGATCAAAACTCGAGCCATTTCGTCCACGTGAAGAAGAAGGGGATCTATCAGATGGGACGCCATTCGAGGACGCGCGACGTACACGACGGCCTGAGCAACACGTATTTCGTTGGAGAAAAAGCGATGGACAGCGATCACTATAACGACGGTTTAACACTCGGCGACCGCATGCCAATGGCAGCTGATCCTCGAAGCAGATTGGCTGGCAACGGCTTCGTTCGCTTTGCAGCTGGCGCCGCACAGCCCGACAGGTCACGTAACTGCATTGTTTGCCACGATTTTGGCAGTGCTCATCCTGGCGGGTGGAATGTTCTCATGGGCGATGGCTCCGTCAAGGTGCAAAACTATCTCCAAGATCTTGGAGTCCATAAAGCCAAGGCCGGCATCGCCGACAATATCACTCACTAATGCCTAAGCATCCAGTACGGCCTACTGAGCAGGGACTTGAGCGTGAAAGCTGCCGAAAAACTTCTGATCGAGCAGATCCGAGCCGTCGATCAGCCGGCTTGGGAACAGTTAATCGGACGCTACGAAGGCCGGCTGATGGCCTTTGTCGAGTCCAAGCTGAGAAACCCCAGCATCAGCGAAGACGTCATTCAGGAGACGTTTGTCGGATTCCTCACCAGCCTCCCCAACCATATTTTGATCAGGTACCATATGAATACTCGGCGAAGGATAAATTTGTACTGAAACATGTTTGACAGATTGCCTGCACAGATCGACTCATGACAAATACGTCAGATCACTGGTACGTCCGAATACAGTTCGGCATCGAACTCGGGCCCATGCCGCGCAGTGACCTGGACCAACTGGCTGAAACCGGACAGCTGTTAATTGGTGACTCCGTGCGTGAAGACGCGAATGGGGAATGGTTCCCGGCGGGTGATCTGCCCGGCCTGTTTCCGCCGAACGATCTGATTACCGAAGGCGATACTTCCTCAGAACCGAGGCCAACTGAACCGCCCCCAGACTACAGCTCCAGCGAATCTGCACCTGACTTTGAGGCGGCAGAATCGACGGAGAACGATCAGGACAGTCCCGAGCCCGTAGTGCTCGAATCGAATCGCGTTGACGAATCAGCAGGCGGGATACCGGTCGCGCAGTCACTGGATAAATTTGACTTCGACACAGGCCCGTCAGCAGTAAAGGAAGACGTTTCGGACGATTACCCGAGTGGCACATCGCCGCCTCTCGCGGGAACAGCTCTGGACGAGCGAACGCTCCCAGATCCCCTGAAACCGTTTGCAGATCGAAATCCGTTTACTGACTTTTCTGAGGAGAAAGACGTCGAGTTCGTAGAGCGATCGTCTGAACTGCCTGCCCATCTGGCACCTGTCGCCAGTCACGAACCGTTTCCGGATTCCCCTGACGAGGATGGGACTGACCCGGCGGATCCGACCAATTTACCGCCAGCGATAGCCATTCCTTATGCGACCGATTTAGAGTCTTTGCCTTCAACCGAACAGTCAGCTCGATCGCTACAGTCAATCCGCCTGCCCGTTCCGCGCATGGCCAGTCTGATTCGACTTGCGATTGGGGTTGCCGTGATCGTCGGGCTGTGGAAGCTGATCGGCGGTGGCGGTTCGGAACCGGACATCTATGACGGGTACACTGCGAGCTACTACATCTATGCCGAGTACTCTGCGATCTACTCGGAAATACAGGATCGGCGGAACAATCCAGCCGATTTAACCGGATGGATGTCGTTTGCAGAACAAGCTCGCGCACAGATCGACGAATACAACGTCTGGGTCGAAGAATCGGCCGAACCGGGTGACCGCGAGCAGAACCTGCTGCTCGATGCCGGACGCGACATGCAAGAATTACTGAGTGCTGCTCCTGATGCGGAGTCTCCGCACGAGAAACGACTCGACGGTAGATTTCGCCAGCTCAGCGAAATCTACCGGGACGCCCTATAGGCAAGTGCCGAGCCGGCTGATTCTTTTTCGGTTCAGAAGTACGTTGAGTCGGAATTCACCGGCGTCAAATTCCCGAAGGATCTCGACGCGAAAATTTTCGCCAGAACTCGCCGTCGTGTTTGATTGATGTCTTCATCGAAATCATGACGCTCTGATCTTCTCAAAGTTGCTGTCGACGTTTTCTTCCGTAACTCATTCGCCGCCATCCTCGGCGGAATGCACGACCGTCTGATATTTCAGCAGCAGTGGCGATTCAGAGTGAAGAGTTCTTACGTTGCGCCTCTGCGCACTGCTCGGGTCGGCGTGGCTGCCGTGCTGCCTGTCACAACATCCTGAATGATTCTATCCGAGTTTTCGACAGTGAACGGAGTTCAAATTGGGCGACTCGTCCTTCCGATCATGGTCGGGCACAATCGTCACATGATCACGATCAATCGAGCCCAACGAATTTACGACCATCGACTCAAGCAACTCGTCCGACAGACCGGTAAGACCGACATCTCGCTGCGAAACAGAGTCCCGCGAGCCACCGCGTACGGGTTCCATTTCTTCGAACGTTCATTGTCAGGCGATTTTTGGTAACACACGTCGCGAGCCACGTCGATGATCTGGTGGAAAAAGGTCCGGACGCGACACCTGACTGTGGGACCGACATCGGGCTTAAAGAGCTGTGTCGTTGACTTCAAGAATTGCGGCCAGCGTCGATTTTGCCGCCGCACGAACCTGGGCATTCGAATCGGCAAGGCATCTCTTGACAGATCCCAGAGCTGGACCGGCGTGGACCGCCATCTGGGTGAGCGTGTTCAGCGCCAGCAGCTTGACGGTCGTATTTTTGGTTCGAAACAGCTGTGACATATAAGGGATGACTTCACGGGCGCTAGCCCCCATCATGACCAGTGCCTGAGCGGCTCCGCGAGCGACGCGTGGCTCAGGATCAGTCATCGCGCGGATAAGGTCCGGCGCAGCAGCACATGCGGACGGGCCGATGCAGCCCAGAGCGAGCGCGGCTGATTCACGCTGCGTCTGGTCTTTTGACCGAAGCAGTCTGACGATATCGTCAGACTGCTCACCCGCGGTCGGACCGATCCGGCCCAGAGCCCGGGCCGCCGCCTGCTGAACGGCCTGGTACTTGTCCCCCAGAAGCACCACCAGTTGCGGTGTCGCTTCGACCGCCCTGCTGCCCACCATCCCCACGGCGTCGGCAGCTGAACGCCGAACACTGCC
>CALGTK010000448.1 GCA_937904325.1 uncultured Planctomyces sp. | reverse complement strand
GACGCAGCAGGTTATGGAAAGAGATCGAAAGCGCCGGAAAACGACGGAATCGATCATTGGGCGATGAGGGGCTCGAACCCCCGACATCCACGGTGTAAACGTGGCGCTCTAGCCAACTGAGCTAATCGCCCTGTGCGGTCTCTCGCAAATCGTAGCTTTGACGCTCAAGGATGCAAACGTAGTTTCCAACGCAAAGTCAGAAAACGAACGTGAAGCATCTATTGCCGATGGCACTAAAAACGGCGAGCGATCGAACCACTTCGTCTGATGCTGCCCGCGACTTTGTGCAGGACTTTCCCAACGTATTACGTCTTTCCTGTGGCTTCAGCAAATCAGCGAGCATTGAAGACTGAAGTTTGCTTCTGGGACGGAAATGACGGTGAGACACGAAAAGAGTTGATTGGCACTTCATCGGGCCAGGTTTCCTGGCGGCGGCGGGGTGGATACTCTGCGGGTTCAAATGATCCTGTTTCGGAGACACTCTGATGAAGTATCGGGCTGCGGTAATTACTGCTGGGCTGCTGGGAGCGGCTTTGGCGATCAATGCGTCGTTTCAGAAGAAGAGCGGCGAAGTTCAGATCGCTCGGCTGAATGCTGAGAACTGGGACACGTTTGTGCCGCTGGGCAAAGAGGTCGACGCGATTTACGGCGACGTCGTTCTGCGGAACGATCATTTGACGGCGGTCATCGCTCAGCCGCTGGCCAGTCGCAACGCGAATATGACCGTTCGTGATGTCGGCGGTTGCTTGATTGATCTGGCCGTGCGATGGAACCAGAGTGACCAGCTCAGCGCGTTCTTTCCCGGAGCCCGCAAGTACCCTTACCGAAGCCTCGTCGTCCGCGATGCTGACGGTGCGGAAGTAGACCTTGCCAGTGCGACTTCGATTGGCAACGGAGGCAGCGTCACCGTTCGCGCTGCTGGCGCAGAAGGTCGTCCGGCTGTTGAGGTCACGTACTCGCTCAAAACTAACGCCGAACGACTGACGGTTACGAGTAAGTTTGCTAACGAAACGAAAACGGATATCAATGTTCCACTGTTTGACGACTTGCGCATTGACTCACGCAACGAAGACATCATAAAGATTCCCAACGGAACGACTGACCTGTTCTGGATTCACGATCGACATTGGGGACAAGCTTACGGAATTGAGCCAGTCGGTGGAGACATCGCCGCTAACAGCACGTCTCGCACGTCTAAGCTGCAGTACCACATCACCGATGTCGGAAAATCGGTGCGGCTTGAACCGGGACAGTCGTTTGAGTTTGTGCGAAATGTATTCCCAGGGACTGACCTGCCGCACGTGCGAGCGATTTCTGCAAACGCTCGCGGAGTGCAGACTCGCGATGTCAAGGTCTCTGTATTTGACGGGTTTAAGCGACCGATTCCTGATGCTCGTGTTTCGTTTCGTAAAGGCGATGTTGATTGGGGACTAGCTCGAACGGGTAGCGATGGAGTTGCGCAGGTGACACTTCCCGAAGGTAGCTATTCGGTGAAGATCGAAACGATCGGTGTCGACATCACGCCGAGCGACTCGAGACCGACTCTTAAGATTGCGAAGAAAGGCGGGATGCAGAAACTGCCGATCGTGTGCGAAGGCTGGAAACCGGGAACAGTCGTTGCTCGCTTCACCGACGTCGGTGGAAAACCGATCCCGTGCAAGATCGACTTCTTTGCGAAAGAAGGAACAGCTCAGCCGTGGTTTGGTCCAGAGAGCAGCGATTTTGGGATCAAAGGTCTGCGTTATGCACCACTGGGAAACGCAACAGAGACTCTGCCGCCGGGTGAGTATGATGTCGTCGTCGCACACGGTCCGGAATACGACGCCATCTTCACGACGCTGAAAATCACCCCGGGAAAAACGACTGAACTGACCGGGACGCTTAAACGAGTTGTCGACACAACCGGCTGGATCAGCAGCGACTTTCACAGTCACAGCACCCCGTCGGGCGACAATACCGGAAGCCAACTCGGACGAGTGCTGAACCTGGTTTGTGACAACATCGAGTTTGCTCCGTGCACCGAACACAACCGGGTCGACAGTTACCAGCCGCACATTGACCGGCTGCAGATTAGTCCGTTCATCAGCTCGTGCACCGGCATGGAGCTGACAGGAAGCCCGCTGCTGTTGAATCATCAGAACGCGTTTCCGATGGTCCACCGACCCCATCTACAGGACGGCGGTGGACCGGTCACAGACACGAGCGTCGAGAAGCAGGTTGAACGACTCGCGCTGTGGGATGATCGCAGCGAAAAACTGATCCAGCAGAACCACCCGGATATGGGCTGGCTGTACCGCGACATGGACGGCAATGGCGAACCGGACGGCGGACACCCGGGAATCATGCCGCACATCGACGTCGTCGAGATTCACCCCGTACCAGATATTCTCACCCTGGCTCCGTTCCAGACGGTTTCGAATTACAAAGGCAATAATCGAATCTTCAACTGGTTGCAGATGCTGAACCAGGGAGTTCGGCTGGTCGGCGTGGTCAACACGGACGCACACTACAACTATCACGAATCCGGCTGGGTGCGAAACTGGATTCGTTCGCCGACAGATGATCCTGCCGAAGTCAAACCGCTGGACATCGTGCGTGCGTCCGAGGCCGGTGCGCTTATCATGTCTAACGGTCCATTTCTGGAGGTCGCGGTCCGTGAAGCCGGTCAAAGAGTGGGAGCGTTTTCCGGCCAGGATCTGGAAGCAAAATCCGGCAACCTTGAAATTGACGTTCGAGTGCAAAGTCCCAACTGGATCGACATCGATAGAGTTTTTGTTCTGGTCAACGGCCGAATTCACCCGGACCATCACTACCGGAAAGAAACGCATCCGAATCTGTTTCGCTCGGGAGTTGTGAAGTTCGATCAGAAGTTGTCTCTAAAGCTCGACCGCGACGCGCACGTGATCGTCGTTGCGGGAGCAGAAAACTCGACACTCGGAGTTATCCATGGTCCCACCTGGGGACAGCATCGCCCGGCCGCTTTCATCAACCCGGTATTTGTCGACATCGACGGAAACGGCTTCCAGCCGAATAAAGATACGCTCGGGCATCCATTGCCGGTCAAATATGGCGCAAAGAAGTAGGTTGGCAGACCGGCTCAGTCCTGTCCCCGTTTGCCGACTACAGGGTGATACTTGATGAATGTATCGGCCGCTGTATCGGGATTCGCGAGTTTGGATGTACCGTCGGCAGATAATCGCTGAACCGTTTTCGACAGAATTCCGTGCGCTGTCGCGGGAGCAAGTCCAAAGATACTCAGTGACGGATGCTGAATGAACGCTCCAACCCAACTGTATAAAAAAATGTGGGATACGACTCTCCTGCTCCTACAGCATTTCATTGCCAGCCACACCGCTGATTGTTTTCGAAATCTGTTGTTCAAAGTCGTTGGCTGCTGCTCGTTCGCTGCCCGAAAGATAGCTTCGACCAATTCGATAAGTGAGGCATGTCTTTGCGATATACTGGCTCTTTGATCGCGATGCATCGAAATGGTTTGGGCAAAGAACCTATTTGGCCACAGCCGGAGTTGAATGCTCGGCTCAATCTGCGACACTGCTTGGCGGATTGTGATTTGACTTAAAAACGCGCCAGATTGAGCTGATAAGTTTTCCATGACAGATTCCGGAGATGGCACAAACGGTTCGCCGCCAGCTGGCTCTCAGATACCTGAACCCATTGATGGCCGGTCGCTCAACTTGCCGAATCTGATCACGCTGAGTCGTCTGGGACTGGCTGTTGTTCTGTTCTGGCTGATCTATGTCGAAGGCTTCTGGATCTCGGCCGCTGTTCTGTTTGTTGTCGCGGCAGCCACAGACGCCATCGACGGATACATCGCTCGTAAGTATGGTCAGGTGACAACACTTGGTCGAATTCTCGACCCGTTTGTTGACAAGATCATCGTGTGCGGGGCGTTCGTGTTTCTGCTCGAAAAGAAGGCGGACTCGGGAGTCAATTCCTGGATGGTCATGTCAGTAATCGGCCGCGAAATGTTTGTGACCGGCCTTCGGTCATTCCTCGAACAGGCTGGCAAAGACTTTTCGGCTGCATTCATTGGCAAAGCAAAAATGGCTCTGCAGTGCGTGGCCATCACGATGAGTCTGCTGTCGCTCAGCCCTGAAGTTGGCAACCCAACATTCAACTTCTGCCGTAACATCGTGCTGTGGGCAGCTGTCGCCGTGACCGTTTACAGCGGCCTGTCTTACGCCGTTCGCGGATTTCAGATGCTTCGTCTACAGAAGTGAATGGTTGAGTTCTAAGGATCGCCCCCCGAATTTACATCATCTCGCGATCTGATTGTCGATCCATTTCTGAACGGTTGCTGATGCCGGATGGGCCGGGATAAACCTTGTCTGGAATTCCCAGCCGGTCGACGCACGGTTTGTGATCGACGAGTTGTCCGGGCGTTGTACTGGTTCAACCCGATGGCCTGGCTGGTCGTCTGCCCGAAAACGTTTACGTCCGAGCAACCGCGGCAGGAGTCTGATGCGCAGTGCTACCTGGTTACTGCCTGCTAGCCACGGGATATCGGTGGAGAGCCCGCAAAACGGCCCGCGGCAACTGTTTCTGATCGATCAGCAGCAGGACTGGCAAGCCGGACGGAACGACTCAGTAACGTGTCCGGGATCAGTTTCGGAGTTGGTAAGCTACAGGCTGGTTGACCTCGGGTGGGCAGATCATGTCTGCATTTCGAGAATGACGCCGACGCTCTCACCTTCGTGAACGCGCGGAAACGTTCGCAATACCAGTACGATTCCTGATTGCGTAGCAACAATCGTCCGGCAATCCGCTCCGACCGTGTCGCATACAGTTCCGAGTGGATCTCCGACCTTTATTTTGTCGCCTAATGAGACTTCGGCTTCAAAATAACCGCTGATCGGTGAGGCATTGCAAACCTGCATGTGTCCGGAATTCGGGCGGGGATCTTCGACAATTGTTTCCACGCGATTGGTGGGCGGTTGGCGGGCCAGCATTTTCAATTCGGCCATGACGTTCAAGCAGCCGTCTACATAGGACACGATGCCCTCTTCGCAATAAGACGCCGAGCCCAGATACTCGGTGTAAATCGCAGGCACATTTGCATCACGAGCCACCGATAGCGAGCGCCCGTCAAGATTTCCTGCCGTGCCCCAGACGGTTGGCAGATTGAACGCCTTCGCCATCCGACGTTGAGCTGCCAGAACCTTTACATCTGAGTGAATCGAGTATCCGGCTAGTGGAAGAACGGCAAACTCCGTCCCGCCAGTGTGAAGATCGATGTAATAGTCCGCCGATTCGATGAGGTCACTTAGTGCTCTGGCAGTCCGCTCGGTGATGCTCCCATCTGCCCGCCCCGGGCAAACGCGAGCAAGGTCCAAACCATCGTCTGCACAGCGGTGACCTCGCAGAAAAGCGGCTTCGTTGACGACCGGGACTAAAGTCACTGACCCGCAAAGCTTCGTCTCAAGTTCTTTGTCAGACTGAAATCGATCAATCAGCCGGCGAATCGCGGCCATCGGTTCAAACTCGTCGCCATGCACGGCGCCCGTGATCAGCAATTGAGGTCCGTCAATCTGTCCACGGAAGATTCGTTTTGCCAGTTCCATTTGCACCGTGACCTGATTGAGGGATGACTTGCTCTGCGGCAACGTCCGCCGAATTTGTACCCAACAGCGATGCCGTTCATTCGGCGTCTCGCAAGGGAATCAGTTGATCGAGACAACCCTGCTTAAAACGAAAGCAGCCGTCGACGGGGAGAATCGATCCCGTGATATAGTCGGCGGAGTCCGAGCAAAGAAACACGGCGGCTTTTCCAATATCTTCCGGAAGCCCCAGACGGCCCCAGGGAAGCTTGCGGCCCTCTGCTTCGATGTCTTCATCGGAGAATGTCCGATGCTCACCTGGAGTATCAATCCAGCCCGGTTCGATCGCGTTTACATTAATGAGGTGCGGAGTCAGTTCGACCGCGATCGACATCATTAACTGATTGAGCCCAGCCTTGGCCGCAGAGTACGGCCCACACAAAGCCGTCGGCAGTCCTGCCTGAACACTCGACATGAACACAATTTTTCCACCACCGCCCTGAGCAACCATCTGCCGGGCGACCAGTTGGCTCATGTTAAATCCGCTCGTCAGCGTACCGGCGATCGTCTGCTCAAAGACCTCCGGATCGTATTCCAGAAATGCCTCTCGGCGACTGAACGCCGGGTTGCTTACAAGAATGTCGATCCGCCCGGCGACCTCCACAGCTTGTTTCAGCAGTCCTTCGCAACCTGCTCGACTGAATACGTCAGCTTCGATTGCTGTACACGACCGACCCGTTTCACGAATCTCATCCGCCGTATTTTCCAGCACATCGCTGCCAGGCCGGTCGTTAATGACCAGGTCGGCTCCAGCCCGAGCTAGCTCCAAAGCACACCCTTTGCCAATCCCCTGCCCGGCCCCAGTCACCAATGCCGTTTTTCCGGAAAGATCCACGTCGCTGCTCCTGTTTCTGTACTGCAAATCAGGCGACCGCAAGTTTCAAATTACGGCCGCTTTCACTCACAATCCGGCACGCCTAATCGTCCGGTGGCTCGTCCAGCCACCCCATCCGAGTCTCGCCGCTCTCGCGAGCCTGCCACAATTCACCGGTATCAACATCCAGGCACGTTAGCCAGCCAGTCTTACCATAGACCCAGGTATCAATGCAGACCGCATGACCAATAGATCTTGGGCTCCCGCTTTTCTGGGAAGTGTGTCCACAGATCATCGTTTTCCCTGAAACATGTGGGTGTGGATCGGCCCACGATTCCCATTTTTTCCAATACACGATGTGATCAGGCTGATCGTCCAGTCGCCGCCGGAAGTGTGCAAACGCGTGTACGAAAAAGTGGTTATCGGTGACATGAATTTTCCGGCAGTCAGATTCAAGGAAACGACGGTGTCGTTCGGGAAGTCCATCTTTTTCCGGATCGAATCCAAAACGCCTGTATGAATCGAGTGTCTTGTCGCCGCCCAACGACTGCCAGCCACCTTCCCACTCACCATCGTCCAGCGCGTCGAGCATCATGATGTCATGATTGCCACGCAGCGGAACCAACTGACCTTCGTCAAACTTCTGAATCAACCACTCAATCACTCCGGCACTGTCAGGACCTCGGTCAACATAATCACCCACCGTAATGAGAATGTCGTCACTCTTCAAAGACACAAAATCAACAAGCGTCTCCAGCGCATTCAGGTATCCGTGGATGTCGCCGATGGCCAGGGTTCGCGGCATGGTTAATTATTTTCGCGCCCGGTCGACACACTCGACCAGCAATCAGCCGGGCTGTCTGCGAACAGTCTGTTTGAAAAAACTATGAGAACAACGACACTCACCAATGGACAACCCAGCAGGAGCAGTAGTCCACCCACCATAGCAACTACATCTACCTGATTCGGTGGGGCCGCGGTTGCAGCGTAGATCATCCAACCCGTTCCAATTGCCATTGTGGGAACCGTCAGTGACATAGCCGTCACGTAGATCGCACGATTACACGTCGCCGGGGGCGGAACCAAATCTCTTAGATTGGCAAAATCGTAATCTGCCATTTTCATTAGCTTCGGATGAGCCCAAACTCGAACACAACCTGTCCACGCAGTCCACGTCGCCCAGCAACCGACAAGACACGTCGCAGTCGCTGCACAGGCAATTACGAGAATAGTGTTCATCCCCTGTGACTCTGTCGGCGGCTCGCCGAGGACAATCATTACAGCCAGAAGAACTGCAAGTGTGACAAATCCCGTACAGAGCGCGGACCAGCATCCAGTTGCAAGCATGAACCGTGAGCACGCCTTCGCTCTGTGAAGGTGTGGATCGTTCTTCCGAATCCACCGAGCTGCTCGCACAGAGGGCAGCATCGACAACACCGCAGGGATGATCGCTCCTGCAATGACGTTTTCTGAAATCAGAAAAATGCCACAAGAGACAACGAGCAGAATCAGCCAGAACAGCTCCAACGAACCTGAATCGTTCCGACCAGGCTCCTTATCGTTATCCCAATCTCCAAAACTGGAAGCGTCATGCGACATTGAAAGTATCCGTTTCGAACCGATAATCCGACCGAAATCGATGCTTCTGTAAACACATTATCGCTAGCTTCAACTGGAAGCGTTGCTGAATGCTGCCACAACTAATTCGTAGACCGACCCGCTCAATTCTTTGCTTTTTTCAGAGTCGTCAGATGCTCGACCACGTCGACCAGATCCTGTTCGCTGAGGAGTTTCTGGAGATCAGCCGGCATGATCGAAATCTTCTGCTTGACGATTTCATCGACGTCACCGGCCGAAATTGTCCGGTTGATACCTTCCTTATTCCTGATCGTAACTGCCTGGTCCGTCTGGCTGGTCAACAGGCCGGACACGACGTTTCCATCGTTCAGCACGACGGAATACATCTCGTAATTATGAGCAATGCCGGCACTCGGGAAGAGGATTGATTCGAAGAATGCCGTGCGGCTAAGTTTGCTGCCGATTTCCGACAGATCTGGCCCAACGTCTTTGCCCTTCTTGTTGACGATGTGACACTTCGCGCAGGTGCCAGTCGTCTCAAAGATGGTCTTCCCGCGAACTGCGTTCCCCTTGCGAGCGATCAACTCGCTGATTGGAGGCAGAGGCTTTGCATCTTTGCCTGGCGGTAACGGAAACAGCTTCTGAGCTTCATGACGAATCTCCTTGATCGACGACGCATGAAGACTCGCTGCGACAGCCGGGAGCAATTGAGTGTCAATCTCGTTCTTACCCACCATTTTGATTAACGTCTGAGCACCGTACCGTGACGCTCCGACTGCCTGTGTCGCCTGGCGACGCAGTTCAGCCGGCTTGTCCGCGTTCTTCACGATCGGCATCAGCATACCGACTGCTCCGCCGTTTTCTGAGACGGCCAACACACGAACCATCGCGAGCGGCGTTTTCTGATCGTCGCTGTTGAGCACTTCTGAAATAACATCCCACTGCTTCTTGGCGATCAACACATTAACGACATCGACGCCAAGCTGGTCGCCTGGATGAGCAAGTGCCAGCTCAACGAGCGCAGGATATCGGTCGGCCATGTCAAACTTCGCAACTAATGACACAAACTGCGACGTTCCGGCCAGACGATCGAGCATCTTGTTCAAAGCAGCGTGCGCTCCGTCTTTACCTTTGATCCCGCTGCCCAATCGCTTGATCGCTTCCATATTAACTAAATTCGCTCGTTCAACGTCGCCCTTACCGTCGTAGCCAAACGCAAGACTGTACAACGCGGCGTCCTTCTCCGGGCCAGATAGAAAGTCAAACGCCCGCATGGTTCGCGGCAGGTTCTGCAACGAGACCCGACCCGATTCAATTCCTTCGGCCAGCAACTTCGGCGTGAGGGATGAACGCGAACGCCAGATAATGTCCTCCGCAGCCTGGTCCGAAATTTGCGGATTGTTTGAATCCTTCAGACGATCGACAGTCGCCAGCAGGCAGGCATCCCAATTGCTACCCGCTCCAATACCTAACGCTTCCAGATACCATCGATCTTTGCCGTCGTGCTGCAGCGCGAGTTGTGCCCACAGCCGCGCTTTGTCTGAGGACTTTTCGAATCGCAATGTGATCGCACATTCTCGACGCACCTGAGCTGACGAGTCCTTGACAAGTTGTTTGACGATCGGAATCAGATCGACGCCCAGTTGCCGAGCGAGTCGAAGCCCAAGAATTCGAATGTCAGAATCGCTATCTGAGATCGCCGTCGCAACTGCCGACTCGCCGTTGTGGTGCATTTTTCCGAGCAGCCACAAAGCTCGAGCACGAGTCCGCGGATTGTCGCTTTTCGAAAACAGCTGCTTCAGTGCCGGTACGGCTTTCTCACCTTCAGCATGCAGCTTCGTCCAGGCAAGATAACGAGCCTCAAGGTTCGGGCTCTGCAGCGCGACGATCGCACCGTCGACCGTACTGAAATCGTAAGCCGGAGCTTTGTACGGCGAGTTCGGCGGCGCGACTCGAAAAAGCCGACCCTTCTCGGCGTCACCCATACGATGACCACCGACTCCGGGATCGTACCAGTCGGAGATAATCAGTGAACCGTCCGGTGCCACGACAACATCTGATGGCCGGAACCACTTGTCGCGAGTTCCAACGAGCAGATTCTGAATCCATGCTGAGTATCCGGCTCCGTCATTCCTAACCGGGTAAGCACGTACGACGTTCGGCCCGGCGTCGCAGTGAATGATCTGTCCTCGGAACACTTCCGGTAGCAGGTCGCCTTCGTAGAGGCAGATTCCTGTCGGAGCGCCGGCTCCCGTCTGAATGAGGTTTGGCATGACGCCGGGATCGTTCAGGTGCCAGTGACGCAGTGGAATTTCCGTTTCAAGATTCGTGCGGGGATTTTTCCAGCCGGCGCCGGTGAACTCGTCTTTGTATCCGTAGTTGCCGTACTCCATGACGTAGTTAATGCGGACTCCGCGGTTGCCGTCGTCGTCGTTGTCGCTCTGCCACACCGTGCCAAAACTGTCGACACAAAGTTCCCAGTTGTTGCGGAAGTTCCAGCCGAGTGTTTCGACGTTGCTGCCGTCAAGGTCGCAGCGGAACGCCATGCCTTCCTGATACGGTTTTCGGTTCGCGACGATCGGGTTTCCGGCAACATCGATAATCTGCTTGCCGTCCTTGTCGAGAATCTGCTTTCCACTGTTGCCAAAGTTGAAGTACAGCTTGCCGTCTGGTCCGAACGAGAACGCGTGAATGCCGTGGTCGTGCTGTGTGCCACTGATGCCCTGAAACATGACGTCATGACGATCGGCCTTCGAGTCGCCATTGTCGTCCCAGAAGTTCATGACTTTGTCGCCGGCAGAAACGATGACTCGTTTGCCGAGCACGCAGATGCCGTGAGCTGTGTCGACTTCATTTCCCTGGTAGAAGACTGTTTGCTTGTCGGCAACGCCGTCAGCGTTCGTATCTTCCAGGACAAGAATTCGGTCACCTTCCGGCCGCTGGCCTTTACGGTGTCGGTAGTTGACGACTTCGCAAACCCAGACGCGACCTTTATGGTCTATATCGATTGCCGAGATGCTCAACACGGCAGGCTTTGCCGCTTCCGAGGCAAACAGCGTTGCTTCCAGTCCTTCCGCAATGTCGAGCTGGCTGAGTGCGTCTGCTGCATCGCGGCTTTCTCCGGCGCCACCACCAGAAACGACCGAGCCGAGATTCGGTTTCTTCGAGTAGACAGCAAAGGCGACGGTCGATCCGCAACCTTGATTCGTCCCGCCGTCATCCAGGGCGCCGGTCGCTTTGAAACGCATGGTTCCCGCCGGCACGTCGAACTCAATGACGGAGATCGCGTGAACTCCGATGCACTTTTCAACGGCCTTGCCATTAACTCGCGGTGATTGCCCACCCGAATTTTTATTCACATGCACCTGACCGAAGCCGGTAGAAGCAGACTTCCATTTCAGTTCGGTCAGGCTGTTCTCGCCGCTTGGACCGACAAACCGAGGATTCACCCAGTTGACCCAGTCGCAACCGAATCCGTCGCCGCCATCAGTCGCAACGAGCCACAACTTCTTCGCCCCTTTCACAGCGACGTCGATGTCAACGGCGTGCCCTTTGGTCTGCTTCGAAACGACGGGGCTTTGAAACAGTTTTCCATCACCTGCTGTCTTCGGTACCTGTTCAGGTTCGGGCTGAAGTCGCGGAACGCCAGCCGGAGCCAACGACAAGGACGCTCGACCATTCCATGCGTCGAGCTGTTTCTGAATCGCGCCCGCAT
>CALGTK010000447.1 GCA_937904325.1 uncultured Planctomyces sp. | reverse complement strand
GAGATCGTGGGGCAGATGAATCGCTCGACGTGAGAGACAACCAGATCAGTTGCGGTGAGATGACTGACGTACGGCCAGCTCTTCGGGCTGTACATGACGTCGGTCATGTCTCGCATCAGGACAACATTCTTCCCGTTGCGAGACATCTGCCGCAGGCCGAAGGGGCGTCCAAGCACGCACATGTTGAGATGCACGCCGGTCAGGATCACGTTTTTGATGCCGCGCGATTCCAGAACGTTCCAGACTTCGTCGCCTTGGTCGCTGATGAAGTCCCGATCCTCGTCGATGGTGATCAGCTCCGATTGAGTCTTCCACGGCGTCCCAGGATTACGGCCAAGTGCCTTCAACTGAGCGGCCCACTTCGCATGCTCTTCCGGATCGTCGTCTTCGCCCCCGTCAGACTGATCGATCGGGTAAGCGGCTCGCTCTTCGGTGGGGATGACCGAACACCACGCTCCGACCTCGTGTGGAACCCACGCTGCCTTCGGCGCAGAAACCGCACGTTGGCGAGCCGGATGCTCTTCGTAAGCTAGCATGCAATCACTAGGTGAATGAATGATCGTGACGCCTTGCGACCGAGCTTTGCTCAGTACAGCGTTCAGCCGTGGTGCAAATTGTTCGAGACGCCGGACAGCGTTGAGGCAATGGTGAAGATCCCAGACATCACAAACAACGATGGCGGTTTCTTCAGGCTTCCAATTCTGTTGCCGAGTGAACTGATGAAAGCGACCGCTTCCTTCGCTCGACTCAAGCTGGTACTGCAGTGTCAACGAAATCGGCTTTCGCTTTGGGGCGAATTTTTCGGCCTCAACTGTCCGGACGGCAATCGCAATACCGAATACAATTGCCAGAAAGCTGAGGAGCGTGCGACTTTTAAGAAGCATCTGCTTCATCCTTTATTCACGGATTGTCGGAGCTGCCTTCATCAACAGACTCCAGAATTCGACATCAAATTTCGTTTGGCCAACGACCTCGGGATTGTCGCCAAGGCGTGTCACGACAACACCGAGCGACGGTACGACGTAACACTTTCGACCCAAAGCTCCCAGAGCTGCCACCAGATCAGTCGGAGCCTCAGAATTCAGAGGTCCACGAACACGCCGCTGACCAGAAAGCGTTGCAGTCTGGCCGTTCAGCCACCAGAGGTATCCGTATGCCGGATTCATCTGCTGAGACGGACTCAACGCCGCTGACAAATACTTATGATCGGAGTGCACGACCTCGTTTCCCCATTGGCCTCTCCCGAGAACAAGCAACCCGAACCGAGCAAGATCGCGCGCCGTCGTCGCAAATCCTAGCCGGTTCTTTTCTGGGATACTTGCTTTGGCCAGACGCCGTTCGATCCAGCGGGAATCCTTCATCCCGACACGATCTGTCAGCCATGCCTTCGTCAACTCGTTGGGAGTCATCTTTGATACGGCAGCAATCGCCGTCACGCATAAACAATACGCATTCGTGTTGTATCGCCACTTAGTGCCCGGCGGATGGACATACAGCAAGCCATCACTCAGACCGGTGCTCATCGAAATCAAGTGTTTGACCGTAATCTGCTTTTCCTGCGCAAGCGATGCGTGCGACCAGCCAGTTCCTAAGTACTTGTCGACTGGGTCATCAAGCCTGATGAGTCCTTTCGCCTGGGCGATTCCGACAAGGATACTCGCGACGCTTTTCTGAACCGACGCGACATCCTCTATCACTCGCCCATCGCGGTCCTTGCCATGCAGCATTCCTCGATACCGAAGTGAACGCGGACCTGACGACTGATATCGCTCGCTCAAAATTCGACCACGGTGCAGAATCACAACTCCCGACGATCGCCGCGTCATAGCGAAGTCAACTGCCGCGTTCAATTCAGTCCGCTTCCAGCCGACTGAAGAAGGTTCAACGGTTTCCCATTTGTCGGCTGTCGGAAAATAGAGACTGTCCGTATCGGTTAGTCGAGCACCTGCATCGTCCGCATAAATGCGAACTGTCGCTGCGCATGCAATGGCAATCGACATTACGTTAACGATAATGTTGATGGTTCCAGGCATTTGTCTGATCATGCAGCGTTCCCTGTAGAAGCACGGGATCGTTCGGTAGTGGTATACTCCCCGAAGGGCTCCGGCTCCACTGAACGCGATCAGTCCAGGTCAAGAAACAGTCCTTGCCCGGACACTTCGACGTGGTCGTGGTTTCTTTATCTGTCCAATTGTGAATGGTCGATTTCTCAATGTACGTGGCTGACCGAAGAACGGAAACTCGCGACACATGACATCAACGCAGCCAACAATTCTAATTGCTGCGATCTGCGCATTGATAATCGCCGAAACGCAAGTCTCACGCAGTGACGATAACCTGCGCAGCCAGGAAATCGTCAACCAGTTCTGCTCCCACTGTCACGGCGATGAAGAATCCGAAGCAGGCGTTAACTTCAAAGCATTGTTGAAGAATAGTTCGTTCGCTTCCGAATTCCGCACGTGGCAAAACGTCGCGACACAGCTGGAGCAGCAGCAGATGCCGCCCGCAGATGCCGACCAGCCGACACCAGCACAGCGGGCTCAACTGGTCAGCTGGATTCATCGTCGGATTCTATCCGTCGCAAAGAAACACGAGGGAGATCCGGGACATGTCGTCATTCGTCGCCTCACGAGTGCTGAGTACGGTTACACGATTCGAGATCTCACAGGCATCAATATGGAAGTTGAACGAGGATTTGTAAGTGACGCTGCAGGCGGAGCTGGTTTTACTAACACCGGCATCGTGCAGTTTACGCAGGACTCGACGCTGGAACGCTACATTGAAGCGGCACGCCACGTTGCTGACCATGCGGTGGCAGGTACTGGTCCACTCATTTTTTTCCGCGATCCCGGAGCCACGGGTTTCGAGCTTTCGGCAATCGATCGAATCCAGAACATCTACCGTGCGAATGGTTTTCGAACGGCGGCTGGCGAGGGCGGAAAAGCGTTTGGCGCCGACCTCTACCCGATGGCATTTCTGACGGCATGGCGATATCGACATCGGGCAAAGCTTGGCCAGCCCGACGCTTCGCTTGGATCGCTGGCAAAGGATGCAGGAATCAGCGGTCGCTTTGCCGAGTACATCCATCAAGTTCTGTCTGCCACAAATCCGTCGTTCCCAACTTCCAGAATCTCAGCAGCGTGGCAGAATCTGCCGTCGCCCGATGGGAACGATGCCAAAGAGGTCGAACGTGCTGAGCAGGAATGCCAGAAAATTGCATCGCTGCTCCGTGACTGGCAGAACCGTTTCGGAGCGAACGTTGATGCCAAGGAAGAAGCTCCTGTGCTGCGAGCGGACCTGTTCGACGTCAATCGGGTCCAGCCATTTGAAATGAACGTCAACTGGCCGAAGGGAACGAAGACGGCGCACCTGGTTCTATCCGTCGAATCCGCCAACCGAAATGGCTCGCCGGACGCGGTTGTTTTGTGGAAAAATGCCCAGATTCAATTTCGCGATTACGAAAAACGTCTGGACGATCCTGGACCGCTGCGACATTTTCTAACTCCGGAAACCATTGCGCGGATGAACTTTGGAAACCACCCACGCGGCGGCACAGTCATGCCGTCTGACTTCGTGTCAGTTGGTACAAATCCGCCGGCATTCGAGTTACCGATTCCTGATGGAGCCAGATCGGCGAAGATGCTGGTAACTGCGGAACTTGATGTAAAACACGGCGCAGACTGCATCGTCCGCTGCACGATCGCGCAACTCGAAGAAACGGATCAGGGAAAGTCAGTCTCAGGCCTGCTGGCTAGTCCGGAGAGCGCACCATTTGCTGACTGGAAGGCCGGGGTGCTGGAGTTTGCAAAGCTGTTACCGCAGGTATCACAGCGTGAACCAGCGCCTTCCGATCGCGACCCCATCCCGGCGCCGATCGACACGACTTACAACAATCCAGAGCGAAACTTATTCCACACGCGGATCAAGTATTTTCGCGACGATGCATTTCTGGTTGAGAATATGCTGGATGCCGCCACGAGACTGCAGCTTGACCAGGCGTGGGCAGACTTGCTGGGTTCATTCGAATTTCACGAAACCTGGCTGAAGCTGCTGGCCAGAAAGTTCAATCTGCGGTTGGATGGCCGCCGGATGGAGAATCTGGATGATGCGTGGATTTCTGCGGCTCCCAAAGAGGCACACGATTATCTGAACACGCTACTGGCCGAATTCGAGAATGTTCGAGCAATGTTTGCCGCCGCAGAGTCGCAGCACCTGGCTGACGTCAGTCTCTTTGCGGAGCAAGCGTGGCGACGGCCACTCTCACCTCCTGAACAAAATGAACTACGGATTTTCTATCAATCTAAAAGAGCAGACTCGGAGCTGAATCATCGAACCGCGATGCGTGAGATCATCGCTCGAATTCTAGTCTCTCCATCTTTTCTATACCGGGCAGAACGAACACAGACCGCCTCGGCAGACGACGGCAAAGACGTGACTCGGCTTTCTCAATGGGATTTGGCCAGTCGGTTAAGTTTCTTTTTGTGGTCATCAGTACCCGACGAGGAATTGCGACGTGCGGCGCAGACAGGTGCACTGAGAACGCCGCAACAATTCGCCATGCAGACACACAGGATGCTGGCTGATTCAAAGTCTCGACGATTGACGACCGAGTTCTTCGGGCAGTGGTTCGGCTTTTATCGCTTCGGTCAATACCGCGGCATCGACGGGGACAAGTTTCCAGAATTCTCTGAATCACTCCGAAAGGCAATGCACGATGAAGCCGTTGAATTCTTCGATTTCATCGTCCGCCGCGATCGTCCAATCAACGAGATTCTTTTTGCAGATTACTCGTTCATGAACCAGGAACTTGCATCGCACTACGAGGTCGACATTAAGCTCGACGATCCTTCGGAGATACAGCGAGTCTTTGACGCGGGCCGATTTCATCGCGGTGGCTTGCTTCGATTGGGAGTTGTACTGACGACAACGTCCGCACCCCGACGCACCAGCCCTGTCAAACGCGGAGACTGGATCCTTCGTCGAGTTCTCGGCACGCCGGTTCCGCCACCGCCGGCCGATGCGGGTTCGATCCCGGCTGACGAAGTCCTGGCAGACGGACTCTCGATTCGGAAAAGACTGGAAGCTCATCGCCGAGACTCGTCGTGTCATAACTGCCATTCTCGATTTGACGCTTTCGGATTCGCGCTGGAGAACTTCGATCCACTCGGGCGTTGGCGGGATCAGTATCGCGATCAGAAGCCGGTCGAAAATGCCGGCACGCTTCGCGATGGAAAGGAAATCGTCGGCGACACCGGATTGCACGATTACCTTACTGGCGAGCAGTCGAAATTCCACCGGACTTTCGCCAACAAACTGCTTGGCTACGCCCTCGGCCGCCGCGTCTCAGTCGGTGACCTGCCGCTCGTTTCGAATTTGACAGATCACATGCGTGCAGGCGGAGGTATGCAGGGTCTTATCGAACGCATCGTGACGAGCCGTCAGTTTATGTATCATCGATCGTCCGTCGAAACGCAGTTACCCGCCAACTCCACGAAGTAAACCAATGAGTAGAAAAAAACAAACTCACTGGACGACAGGTCTTTCACGTCGTCGTTTCCTGGCAGGCACCGGCGTGAATCTGGTTCTGCCGTGGCTATGTTCGGTACCACTGCGGGCGGAGTCCGGCAAACGAAGTCACGACGACCATGCAAAGCCTCCGAAACGGTTTGCATGTCTCTACTTTTCCAATGGTGTCGAACCGGCTCATTGGTGGGCAAAGGGAAGCGGATCCGATATGGAACTGGGGCCTGGAATGAAGCCGCTCCAGCCTCACCGCGAAGAACTTGTGATTGTTGACGGGCTGTTCAACGCTCAGTCAGTTGCCAATCCCAGTGCTCATCTGGGAAGAATGCCGAATCTGCTTTCCGGTGCGTGGGTCAGTCTCGACCAGAACGACATTCGAGTCGGCCGAACAATGGACCAGGTACTGGGCCAACAAATTGGCGGTCAGACGTCGCTGGCGAGCCTCGTCCTGGGAATCGAACCGAACGAACTGCGACTCGAAGACGGGCTGTCGATGATCTACGGGTCGTGTATTTCCTGGGCGAATGACACCAGGCCGGCGACCAAAGAGATTTATCCGTCGCGGGCGTTTGATCAGATTACAGGCACCGGTCGGCAGCGAAAACTCGATCGCAGCATCCTCGATGCGGTGCTTGCGGATGCTAAGTCATTACGAGGTCAGGTCTCTCACGGTGACCAGGTCAAGCTTGACGAATATCTGGAATCGATCCGCAGCATCGAAAAACGAATTAATCAAGCGAACACCGAACAGCGTCTGGAAGGTTGGCGACCGAGCCTCATAGAACCTGATATGGCTCGCCCCGACAATGAGTTACCGCAGGACGTACCCACGCACATGCGACTGATCCTCGACCTGATCGTCCTCGCCTTTCAGATGGACAAAACCCGTATCGCGACTTGTATGCTGAACAACGACCTGTCGCAGATGAACTTTGGATTTCTGGAAGGCGTGCAGGGCAGCCTGCACCTCGATCTGACGCACAACGGCCGCGATCCGGAACTGGAGGCAATGTACCTTAGAACGAACCAGTTCCATGTCGGTCAGTTCGCGTACCTGCTTGACCGGATGAAAAAGATCGACGAAGGCGGACGGTCACTGCTGGAGAGTTCGCTGCTGATGCTTTGCTCGAACCTCTTCGACGGAGACAGGCATCAGGCCGACCGAATGCCAATCGTCCTTGCCGGACAGGGCGGAGGCACATTGAAAACAGGCCGAATCCTGAACTGTCTCGACCGCCCTGACGACGACCGCCGCGCTTGCAGCCTCTATCTGTCACTGATGGATCGGATGGACGTCGAGCTTCCGCAGTTTGGAGATGCCAGTAACCGGCTGGCTGGTCTCTAGAGCATTTTCGGTATTTGTTTTAATGAGCACTCAATAACGACCAATGTTGACCATTATCTAATCAGCCACCTCTCCTCCGGATGAGGAGAGGTGACCATCAAATACTGATTTTAAAGACGCGACTACGCATTCGGTGTCAGTCCGAAGACACGGTCCATGTTTGCCGAGACTTCTTTCAACCGTTCGAGGTCGCCGCCGCCAACTTCCGCGGCTGCCCAGCCGGTGTACTGAATTTCGGCGAGAGCCTTTCGTACGTCCGCCCAGTCGAGGTCTCCTTCGCCGATCTTCGTGAACTTGCTCATCTCGCGTGAGAAGCCTTTCAGGTCGAGTTTTACGACTCGCTTGTCGAGCTGACGAATCCAGTCGCCCATGCTGCCGTATTTCCAGTGGTTTCCAATGTCGAACTGCATGCCAATCCATGGTGAATGAAACTCGTCAACATACTTCACGAACTTGTCGGCGGTTTGCGTGTGGTCGCCGCCGTGATCATAGCAGAACTGGTTCCAGACATTCTCGATGGCAATGTGAATACCCAATTCGGCGGCCAGCGGAATTGCCTTCGAAATATTCTCGACCGATCGCTTCCAGATTTCTTCTTCCGGACCATCGCTTCCGCGGCCAACGACCAGCAGCACGGAGTTCCCGCCCACGGCGTGCGTTTGCCGCAGAGCTTCCTTCAGGCTTTCAAGAGCCTTCGCCCTGGTCTCAGGATCCGCGTCAGTATGTCGAACTCCCCAGTGACCGGCGTTGACCGAGCCATCTACAGGTAGCCCCGTCGCTTTGATGGCTGCCCGAACTTCTTCAACGTTGATGCCGGGGCAGTTCAACTCAATACCGTCGAAGCCGGCTTCCTTAGCAATGGCGAATTTTTCTTCGAGCGACTTTCCTGCTCGAACCATTCCGATCTTGAGCGTCTTGTAGAGCCGCCCATTGAGATATCCGTCAGCGCTCTCCTCAGCCCCACGAGCCAGCAACGGACTCGAAACCGCAGCGGCCGCTGCCAACTGCACAAAATGACGACGGGAAAGTGAACTGGTATCGCGCATGGTTAGCTCCCTGATGATTTGTCTGGTTGAATGAGTGTCGGATCGCGTCAGGCTGCACTTGGTGATAGCTGAATTCGCAAGAATTCGGTGCGGTGCGGGAACCCCGAAGTCTTGCGACTCCGGTTACAAACGACCATCGCAAAGTCCTGCGACGACAGTCCATGGTTTCTGACGATCGAAACGTGAGCCGTCAGTGTAATGACTCTACTTCAGTCTTGAACATTGTCCGGCGAGAGAAGTACTCCCTGTGCAGCTGATCGCCAAAATAGAATACCCTGGCCTTCGAACCACTGCCGACCACGGTGCCGTATATTTCCGGAGATTCTGCTTTTCGTCTTCAGATAGTGCAACGACGTAGCCATCGGCGAAACTGTCGTTTCCCAGGCTTTAGATAAATGCACATTTCGTCCTTAGCCTGATCGAGAAGATTTCCGAAAATTGAAATGGAACCGTGCAATAAATACTTTTCCAAGCAGAGCCTGACCTGCGAAAGTGGCTACCGATACTCGCCAGCACGAAGATCTTTCAGCGAGTAGAACGTCTCACGCCAGGTGACGCATCCGTGTCGAAGAGTCAGGAATGTCGACCGCCAGAATGCAAACAGCACGCCAGCTGCTCCGATTGTCAAGCCTGGCATTACGCTCAACGATCCACCAAAGGCGACGGACAATCGAGCAAACGTGAGGTGCAACAGGATTAAGACTGTGATGAATCCGGTCGCTGATTCGAATGGAACAAGAAGCACGGCGATGATCGGAACAAAGAAGACCAGCCCGAAGAACATCGAAAATCCCAACATCCTGATCAGCGAATAGCTCATCGAAGCAAAAGCGTTCTTCTCCAGGCCTCGAATGACTCCCCACGCCGAGGCTTGCCAGCGAACTCGGATGGTGTCCTCGGCAACGAGGTAGTCAGCCGCCGCCCGCTGCTTATAGAGAAGTTTCCCCAACTTCACGTCATCAAGAATGTCGAGTCCGATTGGGTCGTGCCCGCCAAAT
>CALGTK010000446.1 GCA_937904325.1 uncultured Planctomyces sp. | reverse complement strand
AATGATTCCGTCCAGTCAGTAGTCAAACCGTTGCCGGAGCGGCTACGCTGTTGAAATGTTGACTCCTGCCGGAGTCGAACTTCCGTTCACAGATTGGAGATTACTATGAACAGGCTTCTGGTATCGTCTCTCGCTCTAGCCATGGCTGCGACTACCGCAGTTGGCTTTGCGGCAGACGATGTAAAATCCGGACTACAGCTCGGCGAAAAAGCCGGGTACTTCGTAGTCCGAGACGTGACTGGTCCTAACAAGGACAAATCACTCTGCTACAGGTGAAGATACAGTAGACGTCCTGTCGCCGCGATTTTTACGCGAACGATTTCGGACGACCTGACCGGTCTGGTCAGGAAGCTAGACGAAGCTGTTGCCAAGAACAAAGACAAGAAACTCGCATCGTTTGTCGTTCTGCTGACAAACGATCCGGATGCTGACGAAAAGAAGCTTGAGGCGCTCGCGAAGAAACACGGTATCAAAACTGTCCCGCTGACAATGTTTGATGGTGTTGCCGGTCCTGAGAATTACAAAATTTCGAAGGACGCAGAGACGACCGTTCTGCTCTGGAATGGTTTGACTGTGAAGGCGAACCACGCCTTTGCGAAAGGCCAGTTCAAGAAGGAAAGCACGGTTGCTGTTCTGAAGGACCTCGACAAGATCCTTGAATAGACGACGAACGTTTTGTCAAACGGCATTGCATTGACGACTCCGGCAGAACGTCGTAACTGAAAGAGTTAAAGCCCGACCTTATAACGAGGTCGGGCTTTTTTCGTGGGCGGCGTTTCAAATATTTGCAAATTGTTACGCAAGAACTTCGGACATTTCGCCCGAGCTGTCGACGAATGATTCGACTGGTACATCCAGTCTGTCGAGCACGGTGACGAAGAGGTTCGACAGGGGTGTCTTTTCGTCGAACTTCAGGAACTGGTTGTGCTGCAGGCCGAGTCCGTTTCCTCCAGCAAACAGCAACGGATAATTCGAGTTATTGTGAGTCTCGCTGTTGCTGCTTCCGTAGAAGGCCATCGTGTTATCGAGCAGCGTACCTTCTCCTTCGGGAGCTGACTGCAGTCGCTGCAGGAAGTCGGCGAACAATCCGGCCATGAACTGGTCCCACTTACCGAGGTCTTCGGCGCCTTCGGGTTTGTTCCAGCCATGGGCAAGTTTGTGCAGCGTTCCGTTGAACCCGAGCAGTTGCGGAAATTTCATGCCCTTCGTGGTGAAGTCGCCCATGCTGGCTATCTGGTATGTCGCCAGTCGCGTCGAGTCCGTTCTGAATGCCAGGTAGATCAGGTCGTACATCGTGCGGATGTATTCATGGGGAGCTTCGTCGTCGGATTCCAGGTGAAGAAGCGCTAGGTCCTCGTCGGTCAACTCGGGTCTGGGAATCGTCAGCCATGCTTGAGATCGTTTAACACGTTCTTCGATCTGCCGGACAGACGACAGGTACTCGTCCATCTTCATTTTGTCCTGGACACCAAGTTGTCGTCGGAGCGCACGCGAATGATCGAGTACCTGATCCAGCATGCTGCCGGCACTGAGTAAACGACGACGTTGCTGTTTGACTCCGGCGTCGCCCGTTCCAAACAGTCGATCGAAAATTGTCTGCGGCTGGTTGATAGCCGGAATGGGATTCCCATTCTGATTAAACGACAGAGTGCTCGTTCGGGTCGGTTCCCCGATACCGCCGTCGGTCGACATGACGAGCGACGGAAAACGGGTTTGTTTGCCGATTGTCGCTGCCGCCACCTGGTCAACAGATACGCCGTTCTTGAAGTAACGCCCGCGGAGCTCGCTGGCGGTCAGAAAAATGTCAGCGGTGTCGTGGCCGCCCATGCCACGACCATGGGGGTGTGAGAGCCCGCCGAGGACAGAAACAGAATTTCGCACTGCCTCAAGCGGTTTAAGGCTTTCGGTGAATTCGAAGTCGCGACCTTCGCCTTTCGGGAACCATCGCCACTGTGCCTTCTTGTCATCTTCCTTCGGCAAGCCCACGCCGAAAGGGAAGTAGAATGAGCAGAAACGTTTTGGCTTGGATTCCTGTTTCGCCTTCTGGTCTTCAGCCATGCAATCGAGCCACGGCAGCCCCAGAGCGGCACCAGCACCTTTGAGAAACATTCGTCGGTCGAGATGCCAGGACTTCATAGCAGGGCTCCAGATGCGGCGTTCAATGCTGACGGCCAGAATTCTCACTTCGTTAGAAACGGATTGCTTTTAACTATCTCGTGGATCAATTCTCTCAACTTGAGATCATTCTGCACAAAATCTTCGGTCAGTGCAGCAATATCGGGCTCATCACTTAAATCCAGAGACCTTCCCAGCGACCAGGTGAGCAGCTTTGTCACGATCGTCCTAGCGAATTCGTCTCCGCGTTTTTCCAGCAGGTATCGTTTCAGTTGTTCCGGGTTCTCAATTTTCGAACCGTCCGGCAGTTCCGTCTGATGGTCAACTGGCAATGTTGAAAACGACTTCTTCTCTTTGTCCGCACGACGGATTTCATCCCGCCAGCGACCGACGGCATCGAAGTTTTCCAGAGCGATGCCCCACGGGTCGATGTCTCGATGACAGCTCGCGCACGCGGGGTCTTCCAGGTGAATCTCTAACTGTTTGCGAATCGACAGTTTTGCGAAGCCGGGATTTTCAGAAGCCAGTTCTGGTACGTTCGGCGGAGGTGGGTCAGGCGGATCATCAAGCAGCCGACGACGTAACCATACGGCTCGTTTGATCGGGTGCGAATCTTCGCCAGTCGAATTGGTCAGAAGTATACTGCCCTGAGTCAGCAGCCCGCCACGATGACTTTCAGTCGGCAATGCGACCTCGCGGAAGTTGTAGCCAAGGACATCTTCGATTCCGTAGTGTCGAGCCAAAGGCTCGTTCAACATTGTGAAGTCCGACTCGACGAAGTGGCGAGCGCTGCGATTCTTTCGGAGAAGTGTCATGAAAAAGTTCAGCGTTTCGTTTCGCAGATGTGGCTTCAAGTCGTAGTCGAAATCCGGATAGTAATGCTGGCTGATCGCGACCCGGTCCATGCCTCCGAGGTTGAGCCACTGATCTGCAAACTGGTCAACGAACTGCCATGCGCGGTCGTCGTCGATCATTCGATCGACCTGGGCAGTAAGCATCTTTGGATTCAACAATTCACCAGTTTCAGCGAGTTTGAATAATTGATCGTCCGGCATCGTGCTCCACAGAAAATACGACAGCCTGGCCGCTAATTCCCAGCTTGTCAGTTTGCGGTTTTTCTTACCAGCAGGTTCCGCCAGGTAAAGAAAGTCCGGGCTGATCAGGATCAGGGCGAGCGTTTCCCGCATTGCTTCTTCGAAGACAGGAAAGTCGTTGCGTAAAGAATCGAAGAACTTAGCAAAACCATCAATTTCTAATTGGGCAGGCGGACGTCGCCACGCTCGGCGAATGAATCGACGCAGCACTTCGCGGACGTATCCTGGTTCGTTGGTTTCTCGTAGTTCTGACTCAAAGAGAATCCGGCGATGATGTGCCGGAGGCCAACTTTCAAACACTGGTCCGTCAAACGTGACCGAGTCTACAAACAGTTTCGGAAAGTCGGGTTCATCGGGATCAACGCTGATCTCTTTTCCCTTGTCATTTTTCTTTTTGACTTTGGGCGGTGCAGGGGTACCGTCGTCGTAAACGTTCCTGATGTGGATCACCAGACCGGGATATTTGCTTTGCCCTCGAACTGGTAGCGGAAAGTTCTCGATGCGACCGCGAATTTCGAATACCTCTGATTCGGACGATTTGACGTCGGTTTCGAGTGCCGTCGTGAGGATGACTTTCGTGTCCGGGCGGTAGCCGATCGAAACCCTCATACGAGGAAAACCGAATCCTTCGTTCCGTTCGGCGTGTGCCCGAACGCGGATCAGAAAGTCACCGGTTTCTGGATAGTCGGGTTCCATGCGGGCGAGAAAAATGCTGACTCGATCGAGCCGGTTGTCAGAGATCGTTGGGTTTTGGAGCCACTTCTTGTGGTTACTTTTGTCGAATTCGTGATGAAAGACTTCGGGTTCGGGCGTCGTGACAATGACTCGGTCCAAAGCTTTGCGAGCGGCTTCTAGGTAGTACTCAAGCTGCAGCGCCGTCATACGCAGGGATAATCCGTTGTTGCGGAATCCGTCAGGTGAAAGCCCTTCGGGCGGTAGATCGCGTACGTAATTCATCTGGAAGTTAAGCAGATCCTGCATCGTGTTTTGATACTCGACCCGGTTGAGCCGTCGCATGACATTCAGCCCGCCGGTTTTACGGCGAGCTTTAACGGCATCATCAATTGATGTCCGCAGCCATCCGGTCAGAAGTTTCAATTGCTCAATTGAGGGCTGCGGTTCGTCTTCCGGCGGCATCTCGCCACGGTTCAAAACGTTCAGCGTTTCGTGCCAGTCTTCGGCCGCCGCACGATCTTTTATCAGGTCCGTCGAAAGCGTATCAAATCTCATCCGTCCGTTCTGTTCTTCCGGCCCGTGGCAACGGATGCAGAACTGGTTCAACAGCGGTCGAATATCATTGCCAAAGTCGGCGCGTAGCTTTTCTTCTGCCTGGCTTGTTGAGAACTCGCAGGCGGCAAAGATGATTGTCGTCGCGAGAAAGGTTCTCATGACATTCAGGCGGGCTGCGGCGAGGAAGGAGTTGGGAAAGCGGGTCTGAGGCAGGAGAAACAACACTCAGGCTACCGCAAGTAACACTGCAGGGAAACACCGCAAGGCGTCAGGTCGGTCAACACTCAATCTGACAACTTCTTAGCTCGATCCCGCCAGCTGAGTTTCTTCTTTGGCGGCGGTTCGGCAGGAGCTTCTTCTGCGGCCGGCTCACTGACGTCGATATGCGGAAAATCGGAGGCAGGCACCGAAGCCTCTTCTTCCTCATCGTCGTATTCAGGTTCCGGCGGCATGAAGAATTGTGGCACCGCATCTTCGCTTGCTGGTTCCTCGTCGGCCGCGGACTCATCTGCCGCTGATTCGTTTGTGGCCACCGTAATCTTTTCGGCAATTGGCTCC
This sequence comes from uncultured Planctomyces sp., assembly GCA_937904325.1. Taxonomy (GTDB): domain Bacteria; phylum Planctomycetota; class Planctomycetia; order Planctomycetales; family Planctomycetaceae; genus JABMPE01. Next base: position 3,899 of record CALGTK010000446.1, on the reverse strand, counting down.
TCGACGACAGGCGGCGTATCTGGCGGTTCAATTGCCGGAGCAATTTGTTTCGGAGATTGTTGCGTTTCAGGAATCGGCGTGTCTGCTGGTTTGGAGGCCGAGGCAGTGTTCGCTGGCGACTGTTCGGGAACGGCTGAGTCTGGGATGCCGGTCTCGACCATCGAGGACCATTCGGCAATCGCCTCGTCACTTAGTCCCGCCGCTCGTTCGATAGTCATCTTCGCGTCTTTTTCGATCGTCGGCAGACTCGCCTGGACGGTCAGGCGGCCGTCGGAACCATATTTGAAAGTGACCTGCACCGGCGTTTTGGCGGGCAGGTTTTCGGGCAGGCCTCTGACTTTGCATTTGCCGATCGCGGTCGAATTGTTGCCGCTGTCGTCGCCGCCTTCGATGACGTTAACTTCGACGCTTCGTTGATTGTCTCGGAGCGTTGGAAACGTTTTTCTTGCTTTAATAGGAAGCTGGGTATTGCGAGGAATCATTGTGCTGCGTCGTCTGCGGCCAGTGTCGCGTTCGACGCCGAGGATGCCCAGATCGTGCGAGCTGACATTCGTCACGGACATACCGTTGATTCGTTCCGCTCCGGTTTTCATCAACAGGCCTGCGTAAATCGCGGCGCCGTGCGCGACGGACTCGTCGGGTGATAATGAGCGGTCTGCCTGCAGGCCGGTTTCACGTTCAAGCATTTCGGAAACGGCCGGCATTCGAGTCGAACCGCCGACAAGTAGTAGTCGTGTAAGATCTTTGAACTCGATCTGCGCCTCACGCAGTAGCTTGTTGACCGTCATCAAAGTACGGTCGAGCAGGTCGGCAGTGAGTTCTTCAAACGTTGCCCGGGTGACTTCCAGTTTTAATCGGAGACCTTCGTGGCTGAGGAATACCGTGACCGATTCGCGTGTCGAGAGTGAGTGTTTCGTTTCTGCTGCCTTCTGCTGCAGCATCTGCATGGCAACTGGATCTGGCAAAAGGTCGACGTCATGTTCGAGTTGGAAGGCTTTAGCCAGATGAATGACCAGTCGCGAGTCCCAGTCGACTCCGCCCAGGTAAACATCTCCTGCGGTGGCGAGTGCCGTGAACTTTGTTCCGTCAATTTCCATCAGTGTGACATCGAACGTCCCGCCGCCAAGATCGTAAATCAGGATTTGTTCCTGGCCGCGGCTAGTGCCATCTTCCGAGAGGAATCCTTGTTGGATTCCGAAGCATATGGCGGCGGCCGTTGGCTCATTGATAATGTCGAGAACTTCGAGACCGGCCAGTCGTCCTGCATCCTGAGTCGCTTTACGGCATGGTTCGTTGAAGAACGCCGGGACAGTGATGACAACTTTCTTAATGGCTCCAAGTTTCAGCTCGGTGTCGTCCTTCAGTTTCTTCAGGATAATTCCCTGCAGAACTTCAGCCGGAAGCCGCTGGTTGCGAATCTCTTTGCTGAACGCCGTTTCGCCCATATCCCGTTTGGCGAATTGTGCCAGCCGGTCTGGTTCGAATTCTCCCGCGGCGATGGCTTCCTTTCCGACGATTGCTCCGGACGTGTCGAAGTACACGACGCTGGGAGTCGTCAGGTCGCCGTCGGAATTGAGGATCGTCCAGGGGCGACCATCTGAATCGAGATGTGCAACGGCAGAAAACGTCGTCCCAAGGTCAATGCCGACAGGTGGATTATCTAACATGAGCCTTCATTCAGGAGATGATTTGGTGAAGTGAGCCGTTGATTGCTGAAAATCCGGGGCTAACGATGCGGCGGAGAATTCCGACGCGTCAACGGTACGAAAGTTAAGGACAGAATCGCAATGGACAGCTGATGGTAAGACTCGCGTCGGACGATCTGGCTGTCGAAAAACGCTCCCGAACGAATTATAAACCCGAAAGTCGACAGGCTGGGCCGTTTGTTTCCCCGGCAATTGAGAAATTGCCAATTGATTGGAAGAAGTTTCGAACATTTCCGAGTAGAGTCGGCTTTGGAGTTCGTTCAGCAGTTCATATTGAGTTGAGGATCTGGCCCTCATTGCGGCGGACGCCTTTACAACAATAGTCTTTCGGAGAGCGGCTTGTCTCAGGCGAATGTTGATTTGGTCATCATATCAAACGGCGAGGATTTCTTTGAGATTCCCGTTGAGGATCTTCGTGATGCGCTGAATGACGGCTTCTACCAACCTCGTGATCGCGGCCTGACAATCGTTTCGAACGGCGAAGAAGTTTTTGAGATTCCCCTCGAAGATGCCGCGGAAGCAGTGCAGGAAGGCTTTCGGGATCTGATTGCGAGTCCGGATGGTTCACTGCCCGCGCCCCCACCGCTTGAGAGTAGTTCTGCCGACACGAGTTCTCCTGTCAGCGTCTCAGTAGATAACGTTCAGAATGCTGTGCCGGCTCCTGATTCAACTGTCGTCGAATCTGAGCATGCCGACGGCATTGCTGCTTCTGGACTCATCGACTCTGCTTCCGGCAGGGCACCGGGCGGCGGGCCAAAGAGGGACGGGCCAAAGAGCGAAGAATTGCGATCGGATGTGGCGCCTCCTGAATCGGTCACGGACAGTCAGTCTGCAACCGTGGCAGTCCACAGTGACGTCACAGACACGTCTAACCAGGACGACGCGCCGATCGCCGAGCATGACTCTGTTTCCGGGGAAGTTGGTGATCCTGGAGAAGTCGTCGTTGAAGAGCCGGAAGATGTTGAAGCCGAACATCGGCGACAGCTCGAAGAAGAGATGGAGGCAGCACAGGGGTTCGACAAGCTGAAGCTGTTTGTTCTGCTCCACGTTCCAACAAGACGCGGCATTGATCGATTCATGCGGTCTTACGGTGCCAGTACACTGCTGCATGTCGTGCTGGTGGTCGTTTTGTGGAATATCGTTTACTCGGCTCCGGACAAGTTGGCGACGCACGTTATCTCGTCAGTTCTTGGTGACTCTGATTTGGAAGCCGAGGAAGAGGGGCCTCCCGTCGAAGTGGAACTGCCCGATAACACGATGGAAGCATCGGATGACGTTTCACAGATGCAGGAAATGATGGCGGTGACTCAGTTGGCGGCAGTTGATTTGTCACCCGAGTCACTGAAGATTGACTTAACGCTCGGCGCTGGCGAAGCCGCGGCTGCGGAAGAGGCCAAAGGCGGAGGCATGACGTCTTCAGGAGCGGCCACCAAAGGGGCGATGGGGGCTCGGTCAAAAGCGATCAGCATGTTCGGTGGCACTCCTTCGAGTGAAGCGGCCGTGGAGGCGGCGCTCGACTGGCTGGCCAGGCATCAGGCTCCTGATGGGAGCTGGTGTTTCAACCACTCGCTTGCTTCGCCCTGTGCCTGCCCGAATACGGGGACAAGTGACGGTCGTACGGGGGCAACTGGTGTTGCGTTGTTGACGTACTTTGGAGCCGGGTACACATACGCTGATGGTCCAAGAGCACCAGTCATTCGAAAGGGCCTGCAGTTTCTTCTGCAGAGTATGAATGTTAATTCAGCTGGCTACGGAGATCTCAAGGGCGGCGATACGGGGCACGGGGGAATCTATCAACATGGTCTGGCTGCTGCTGCGATGTGTGAAGCGCTGGCTGTCAACCGGGTGTTGGTGAGAATGGTCAGTAGCGACAGCAGCGTGAAATTCATCGATCCTTCAGGAAAGCAAGTGACGCTGAGTGATCTTACGAAACTCGGAAATGTCCTTCGTAATGCTTCTCAGCTTGCTATTAATTACATCGTCTATCATCAGGATGTTAAGGCTGGGGGATGGGGCTATACGCCCAAATCAGCGGGGGATACATCGATCCTTGGATGGCAGGTGATGGCCCTGATCAGTGCTCGCTCAGAGAAGCTGGCGACGCCAGCAGCAACGTGGAATGGTATTTCCAACTATCTGAATACCGTGGCAGCAGGGTCGGGCTATGCCTATCGACCTGCTGGGGCTCCCAAG
>CALGTK010000445.1 GCA_937904325.1 uncultured Planctomyces sp. | reverse complement strand
TGAAGACGGTTCGCTCCTGATGGAAGGCAACCGGCTAATTCTGATCGAAGGAGTTCCCGTCAAAGCCGTCGATACAACCGGTGCCGGAGATATGTACGCCGCAGGAATTCTTTACGGCATCACGAACGGCCTTTCATGGAATCAGGCAGGCCATCTAGCGTCGCACGCTGCGGCACGAATCGTCAGTCAGCTCGGTGCTCGCCTCGAGAAACCATTCACCGCAGAAGAAATTCAGTCGTTGACTTCATGAGCAGGCTGGCAAACGGTTGTCTCTTCAATTTTGGCTAACGACAGACAGTATTGTGGCGCAATTCCACCAGCGATTCTGAATCTCGATTGTTGAGAACTTGTGGTACTTAGCAAACAGTCACCGTGATTACTTTGTCGGTTCAGAACACCCGTTTTCTCGCCATTGCGATGCAAACACGTAAAACTTCACAAATACCCGATACGGCTGACCGCAATCCAAAAAAGATCGGGTGAGAGACTGCAACGCGGCACGTAATTCGGCAATACTACCCACGCAGCCGGTCGACTGTTCCGTTTTAAGCGTTGGCCCGCGCGCGAAGTGGCATTGGCCGGCTGCATTATCAAACGCTGCACAAAGCCCGGCCTTTACAGGTTGGGCTTTTAATTTTTCTTAGCGCTGGACGATCGAACCCTGTAGCTGTGAGTTCGGATCATGAAGTTCAGTCGACGCTAAACCTTCGAACTCGGTGTGTCTCACTGTCACCGATGTAGACATTGCCAAGGGCGTCAACAAAAACGCCATGCGGCCTGGCCGTTCGACACTTCAAGGGATCGCCATCGGGACCGTCGCCGCGCTGGCCGTCACCGACCAGTAGTTCCAGGATGCCAGTCGAAGCTCGAATGACCCGGACAGAATGACTCTCCGTGTCGGCAAGGAACACGTCTCCGTTCCGACTGATGGAAATTCCTTTTGGGCCGGAAAGTGTTGCCAGCCTGGCTGGACCTCCGTTTCCAGTGAAACCTTTCTTACCGGTACCAGCAAGGTGATGCAGCGTCTTAGTCTTGAGGTCAATTCGGTAAACGGAGTTCCCTTCACGAAGAGCCAGGTAGAGGCTGTGTCTCCCATCGAAGTCCAAAGCTCGCGGGCCATTCAGTGGCGTGCCCTTCAACGAAGCACCGTCGGGAGTTGATTTTCGTGCTCCCGTTCCGGCGAAGGTTTCGATGATGCCGCTTTCGAGATGCACAACCCGGACGCGGTGGTTTCCGATGTCACAAATGTAGAGGTTTCCCTGGTGATCCAGCGTGATCGAGTGTGGCCGGTTTAATGCCGCCTTCGTTGCCGGCCCGCTGTCGCCGGAGAATCCAACTTTGCCAGTTCCTGCGACGGTCGAGATGATTCCTGACTTCGCATCGACGCGGCGAACGATGTTGTTTTTCATTTCGACGAAGAACATATTTCCGGCAGTGTCAAAACGAACTTCGTACGGTTCGTTCAGTTTAGCTTCAATCGCCGGTCCACCATCGCCCGAGTAACCCTGTTTGCCATTGCCTGCGACGACAGTGATCTTGCCGGTGGACTCGTCCAGACGTCGCACGACGTGAGTGGCGATCTCGCAGATGTAGAGTGCTCCGTCCGGTCCTTTGGCTATGCCGTACGGTTCTCCGACGGGTGTTTCTTTCGCAAGTCGTTCTCCGACTTCCAGACCGGGTGTTCCCGTGCCTGCAATCGTCACTACATCGGCCGCCGATACTCTACCGCTAATCAGAACTGCTGCGAATACAGCCGCAACCATCGTAGAGTTCAATACGTGTCCTGACGCATTTCGAGGGTCGCAGAAGGTGCTGTGCCGGTGGTTCATCCCAAAGTTCCTTTCGCAAGAGTCAAGCCATAGTTGCCCACCTGGAACGCATTTTAACAGGCTGGCCACTTTAGCGATGCGCACTCTGTCGCGGGAGCGTTAAGGCGGTTACGTCCGTGAGGGACTGGCCGATTGCTACTCTACTACATGCACAAGCATGGCGTCGTGTCCGCGGGCGCTCCAGTGAGAACTTGCCACAACCACAACAGTGTCGCTGACTTTGAGAACACGCTCTTTGAGGCCCCACGCCGTGGCGAATTCTGCCAGCTCATCACCAGTCTGAGCCGATTGTTGCCACACGATCGGAGTAATTCCCCAGAGCAGTGTCATCCGCCGTGCCGTTCGCCACGACTTGCAGACGGCCAGGACCGGCACCAATCGGCGTTCTTTTGAAATCGCCAGTGCCGCTCGTCCAGAAACAGTCGCTACGGCGATCAGACGCGCGTCCAGTCGTTCAGCCGTCGCCACCGCACCGACGGCCACAGCCTCTGTAATGACTTGAGCCTGCGCAGAGGTTGCCGGCAGGTCCTGCCGAACGACCGGGTTGGCGACTAGAAGTCTTTCAGCATCGCGGATGATGCGGCTCATCATGGCGACAGCTTCGCGGGAGTATTCACCGATGGCGCTTTCGCCAGAAAGCATGACAGCATCCGAACCGTCAAGCACAGCGTTCGCTACGTCGCTGGTTTCGGCCCGAGTCGGCAACTCGTTCTGCTGCATGCTGTCGAGCATTTGCGTGGCCGTAATTACGGGCACGCGCTTCTGGTTACACAGTTGAATGATGCGTTTTTGAATTCCCGGCACGGTAACAATATCTACTTCGACACCCAGGTCACCTCGGGCAACCATCACGGCGTCAGATTCATCGATGATCGCTTCAAGTTGTGCAACCGCTTCGCCCTTTTCGATTTTTGAAACAATTATCGGAGGCGTTGTTGTACCGGAGTCTTCGATGCATGATCGCAATAGCCGAACGTCGTCAACGCTTCGCACAAAACTGAGGCCGACAAAGTCAAGCTGGTTCTCGATGGCCCACTGAAGGTCCACTCGATCTTTTTCAGTCAACGACGGCGTGCTTAAAGCGACTCCCGGCAGATTGACACCTTGTCGACTGCGGATCTTTCCCGCAGCATCCACAACGCAGCGAGCCCATCCTGCTTCCTTGTCAGTTTCTTCGACACGCATCCCGACCGTTCCGTCGGCTAGAAGAATTCGATCGCCAGCTTTGACGTCATCGATCAAGGGTTTGTAGGTGCAGGTCAGCTCAGAACTATTGGCAGGTTCACGGTCACGGATGAACGTAAAGACGGCTCCTTCGAGGCAGGACACGCTACCACCAGTAAGCTGACCCAGCCGAATCTTCGGCCCCGACAGATCTCCCAGCAGTCCGACTGGTTTATCGAGTTCTTCGGAAAGCGAGCAAACATGATCGACAATCCCCGAAAGCCATTCGTGCGACCCATGAGCGAAATTGAGTCGGAAGATGTCAACGCCGCGGACAATGAGATCGCGCAACGCTTCGCGTGTTTCGCAGGCAGGGCCAACGGTCGCGATGATCTTCGTTCTGGCGAGCGGATTTTCACGATAGTCAGTGCCAAAACTCATGATATATCTCCTACGTCTCAAAACTGCCGGGTGTGGCGACCTTGCCTGGCGTGCCTGTTCGTGATACTTCCCAGGCTTCCATCATGCGAAGATGAGAACCTGCAAGCACTGTCTGTCGGAGTCTATCGAACAAATGCAAGAGACGAATCGCAATCCGCTGATTGATCGCCTTTCGATTGTGCTGGGAACAGGGCTCGGCATTGGCTTTGCGCCGGTCGCACCGGGAACTTTCGGGAGTTTGCTCGGTCCACCGCTAGTTTGGGGAGTGCTCCAGACCGGATTACCTGTGACTGCCGTGCTTGCCTTTGCGGCAGTGTTTATCGCTGTCGGAATTCCGATCTGCACGGCGGCATCCGCAGCGTTGGACAAGCATGATCCCGGTCAAGTTGTTTATGACGAAATTGCCGCCTTCTGGATCGTTTTCCTGCCGCACATCCTGCTTGGAAAACCCATTGGCTGGTTGGCAGCGATCGGTGGGTTCGTATTCTTCCGAGTTTTCGACATCGCCAAACCCTGGCCGGTCAGTCGCCTTGAGAAGCTGCCCGACGGGTCTGGAATCATGGCAGACGATCTTGCTGCCGGCGTCTTCACCGCAGTTTGCCTGTTTGCTCTGGAAGAAGTCGTCGTTCGATACTTTTAACCGGTTTTTCGTCCGAAAAAGTCTCCAACGGCAGTACGATGTGATCTATATCTAATCTAAAGGTTTGAGAAAGACGATCGGATCGCGACTTAGCAGGAGGTTGATAACGATGGACATTAGAACGGATGACCGAACTGCGGCCGGCGTCACTCGGTCAGCACTTTACGCTTTGTGTATCGCGCTGTTTTCGTTTCACGCCGCGTGTGCTGACATCGTCTATCTGAAAACCGGCGGAGTCATGCGAGGCTTGATCAAGACAGCAGACGACTCCGCAGACAAAACGTCGGTGACGATGAATCTGCTGTCCGGCGCTGAAGTCGAACTGACCGTTGAGCACATTTCCAGCCGACAGCTTCGGCCGCTGAAGTTCGAAGAATACGAAGTCCGCGCGGAGTCACTTCCAGATACTCTGAAAGCGCACTGGGAACTCGCCGAGTGGTGTCGTGAACAGAAACTGGACGAGCAGCGTGAGATTCACTTGGAAATTGTTCTCGTGATCGACCCGAAGCACCGGCAGGCCCACTACGGATTGCGGCACACATTTTATCGCGAACAATGGATGACTCGCGAAGAATACGACCAGACTCGAATCGCCGACGGCTTCGTTAAGTACAAAGGCAAATGGGTACGGGCCGACAAACTTGAATCAGTCAAGAGCGACGATGCGGCTACTAAGGCCGAACGGGAGTGGTATGCCAAGGTTCGAATCTGGCTGAACTGGGCAACGGGCAACCATCCCGAGCGAGCCGCCGACGGATTGAACAATCTGCGAGAAATCAGCGATCCCAAGGCTGTTTCGGCCCTCGTCCAATTCCTGGGAAAAAGCCAGCGAGCCGATGTGCGACGATTGTTCATTGAAATCACCGGGAAGATCGAAGGCCCGGTGCCAGTCGTTCCATTGGCAACGCTGTCCGTTCGCGAAGATGTTAGAGAACTTCGTGAACTCGCTCTGACGATGATCGACGAGACTCACTACGACCAGGCTCGGCAGCTTGTCATCGATGAGCTTCGTGATCGAAATAACATCCTCGTACGCCGTGCAGGGACAGTCCTGGCAAAGATCGGCGACGAAACTTCGGCACCTGCACTGATCAGAGCTCTCGTCACAACACACAGCTACAAGGTGCGAGTTCCAGTGCAGGGCTACAGTTTCGGCGTCGACGGTTCGATTCCAAGCGGCTCAGGACTGCCTCCAGAGATTGAGATCGGACTCCGCACCGGCGTTTATGACAGCGTTCAAGTAGTGCCTCTTCTGGGAGCGGCGCGAGCAACAAAGCTGATTCCTGTTGCCATCAACCGTGAGAACGCCGAAGTGCTGATGGCTCTGCGTCAGATCACAGAAAACAATTTCGGCTTCGACGAAAAAGCCTGGCAACGCTGGTGGAACGTCGATCGCAGCCAGACAACCCTCGCACCGGACCTTGATTAGCTCAGCCGTTTGCGTCAGAAAAGCAAGCTACATTTCGTTCAGCAGTTCGGCGTCAGTGACCACGCGACATTCGGGCAGGCTTGAAAGAAACAGGCGGCCGTAAGGTTTCGTCCGAACGCGAGGGTCGAGAATCACAACTTGACCGGTGTCCTGACTGGAACGGATCAGTCGGCCGAACCCTTGTTTCAGTTTGATAATTGCTTCCGGAACCTGATATTCCATGAACGGATTGCCACCGCGAGCACGGATGGACTCGACGCGAGCTTCCAGAAGCGGCTGATCAGGAACACTGAAGGGTAACTTGGTGATGATGACATTCTGAAGCGCGTCACCCGGAACGTCGACTCCCTGCCAGAAACTGTCTGCTCCGAACAAAACAGCACTGGGTTCCTTACGAAATTTATCAAGCATCTGTGACCGCGGGAGTCCGTCGCCCTGGCAGTACAACGCAATGTTCTGTTCGCTGAACCAGGAGCCAATTCTTGCCGAACAATTTTTGAGCGTCCGATAACTTGTGAATAAAACAAACGCACGACCAGCCGTTTCCAGCACGTGTTGTTGGATCGCTGCGCAAAGTGCAGTTTCAAATTCGGCTGGCTTCGCAGTCGGGTCCGGCATCCGGTCGCGAACGATCAGTTTTACCTGGCGTTGGTAGTCGAATGGACTTCCCAGTTTCTTTTCAATCGCCGATGTCAGTCCCAGTCGACTCTTGAAGAAGTCAAAGTTCTCTTCACCAATCGCCAATGTGGCGCTCGCCAGAACGACCGTCTTCTTGACGTTGAACAATTCGTCTCGAAGCACGGGACCAACTTCGACGGGGCACGAGACAAGCCGTGTGGATTCTCGTCGGCCAGACGTTGCTTCGATCCAGAAAACGGAATCATCTTCCGTCTGAGAAATCCACGAATCGACTGACATGGCCAGCATGCTGCAACGCTCTGACGCGGCCTTCAGTTCGACTCGTTTCTCTTCCGCTTCGATCTCCTCCGACTCCTGAGCAAGGCGAATACCGAGTTTGCGGAGCGCGGGCGTCAGTTCGTTGGGAATCTGGACCGGACTTCTCACTCGACCGTTAGTGGGACACTTCGACTGCCGCCAGTTTCGCATGGCAACGAAGAAATCGGCGTAGTACTCGCGAAGCCGAATCACCGCTTTCTGACAGTCGGTCAAATTGTGTGCGACAAGCAGACCTTTGTTTGTCCGATCGTTGTAGAGGCGGTTAAGCAGGTATTCGACCTGGCCGCTGGATGCTGAGATCCCAAGGTGATCGCCAGCAACGCCTTCGATCGTGTGGGCTTCGTCAAGGATCGCGATGTCGTATTCGGGCAGGATTGCCGCTCCGTCACGCCGCAACGCCAGATCAGAGAAGAACAAGGCGTGGTTCACGACAAGGATGTCGGCGTTCCAGATTCGGCGGCGGGCCTGGAAGTAGTAGCAGTCTTCGTAGAAGTCGCAGTGCTTGCCGAGACAGTTGCCGTGCTCACTCTGCACTTCTTCCCAGACCGAAGGCATCGGGCGAAAGTCGAGATCCGAGCGACTGCCGTCTTTTGTCGACTTGGACCATTCGACAATATCTTCAAGCTGCTGGACTTCTTCCGGGCGAGCGTACAACGAATCGGAACGTTCCATCGCACCGAACATTCGTCGCAGACTGATGTAGTTGGACCGGCCTTTGACGAGAACCGACGAGAACTCGACCGGCAAAACGGAATTCAAAAACGGAAGGTCGCGGTGAAACAGTTGCTCCTGCAAACTAATCGTGTTCGTTGAAATAACGATCCGCTTGCGGGGTTGTTTGTTGTCCTTCTTCTCGCCCTGGTCACCGGTCGCGTGCAGGATGGCTGGCACAAGATACGCAAAGCTTTTACCCACTCCGGTTCCAGCCTCAACGATCAAATGTGATTCCTCACGGATCGCCTGCTCAACGGCAGAGGCCATTTCCAGTTGTTGAGGCCGACTTTCGTAGCGTTCCAGGCGTTGAGCAATGCGCCCATCGTCACCGAGAATAGATTGAGCATCGAGTTCCATTTACGGGACTCGCTGAAAAGCGACTATGCAAAGGTCATCGCTTTGCGAGTGGCCGGCAGCAAAGAGATTGACGTCGTCGACTGTCGCTTTGACGAGTGCATCGACCTCAAACGGGCCAACTTTTATGAATGCCTGCAGGCGTTTGCTGCCGTAGATTTCACGATTCGGCTTCATCGCTTCAGTAACGCCGTCGGTATACAGCACCCACGTTTCGCCGCTCTTCAGTGGATGCACTGATTGAACGAACGTTTGATCCGGAATAATCCCGAGAGGCAAACCTGTGTCGTCGCCTTCGATCTGTTCGACGTTTCCGTCCAGGTCACGAGCGATCGGCGGAAGATGGCCAGCACTCACCAGAACTATCTCATGCGATTTGGGTTCCAGTACAGCCATCGCGCAGGTGATAAACCGATGGCCCAGTCCGCTGGTCGCGATTTCAGAATTCAATCCGGACATCGCTTCGGCTGGCGTCTTCTTCGTCAGCAGGTGGTACCGCGCTGCCGAGTAGAGTCGAGCCATCAGCAAGGCGGCCGGGACGCCCTTTCCGGCAACATCCGCCACTGTAATCGCAATGCGGCCATCGGGGAGTTCGATGTAGTCGTAGTAGTCACCGCCGACGTGTTGAGCCGCTTCGTAGTAGTCAGCGAAATCATATTCTTTGACATCGGGCGACTTGTTCGGCAGAAAACCGATCTGCACCTGCATGGCGATTTCGAGGTCGCGTTCCAGGTTTTGTCGATTTATCAACGTCTGGTGCATGTTCGCATTTTCGATGGCGAACGTGCACTGCGTCCCAATGTTGACGAGCAGATCGAGGTCATCTTCCGTGAACTTTGACCTCAGATCGAAGGTCGTGATCTGGATCACCCCAAGCCGCTGTCCGGCCTGAGCAATCAACGGAGCACACATCATCGATCGGATCTGTAATCCGGCGAGACTCTCGCTGCTGACAAATCGACTGTCTTCGCTGGCGTCGGCGCTAAGGATCGCTTCGCCCGTCCGCATGGCTTGATTGACTATAGTTCGGCTAACCGACATTGAGTCGTCGTCTTTCCGGCGACTGCGGCATGCACGGACTTGAGGTTCTTCGTCCTCTTCTTCTTTCAAAAGGACGAATGCCTGGTCCGCCTGTGGAAAAATCTGGTACAGAGCGGCGAGAATCGACGGCAGCACATCGTCGATGTTCAGGACGTTGCTGAGATATTTGCCGATTTCGAGCATCGCTCGCAGTTTGACTTCCGGTTTGACGCTCAGACGAACGCCGGAACCTGAGCGAGCGTCAATTCGAGAGATGATCGATGAACGATCATCATCGTCGCCGATCGCCTCGTCAGAGTTTACTGGCACATTGATGTTTGCCGTGGCCCGAATGGCGTCGTTGTCGGTGGGCTTTCTCGGTTTAACGTATGCGGTGTCTTCACTGAGATCGCCGTTGCTACTGTCGTCATGAAATGAGTAGGCGTACTCGCAGACCCGAACGATATCGCTTTCCTTCAACAGCGTGGGCTCAGCCACATCGGCTTCGTTGACCTGAGTGCCGTTTCGGCTGCGAAGATCTTTGACGTAATAGCTGCCGTGCGACTGAACGATCTGTGCGTGTTGACGACTGACAGCTCCGTCTTCGAGAATCACTGCGCAACTGGGATGCCGACCGAAAACAATGCGGTCGCCTTCAAGCGGGATAACTTTCCCCGCATCTTCGCCAATGAGTACCTTCAGGTGTGCCACAGTGGCCCCAGCATTGAGCATGAAACGCCGCATGATCGCGTGTAAAACTCTGATAGTCTAATCAGGCGACGGCGGTCCGGCAACGAGACGAGCGTGTCGCAGGCATCGTGCAGGACTTCTGTTCGATAACTGACCAGCTGTAACTTTCGTGTGAAAGAAATGCCGGCATGATTTCCGGCTGGCTTATTTTTCGGGTTGCTGTTTGCGCGGAACTTTCATCTGGAAGGTCACTAACTGGTCTTCTCGCCGGACGACGAGACGTAACGTGTCTCCTGCCTCCAGGCGTCCGAACGCGGATGCCAGCTCCTTGACCGACTGCACGAGGTCGTCGTTGACGAATAGAACCAGATCGTCCGGCTCCAGCTTTTCGTTTTGAGCAGCGGATCCATCCACCAGAGCATTTACATAGGCCGGCGTTCGAAACAACACATCTGGAACCATGACGATTCCGAAATCGATTGGTGAATATCGCAATTCCTTTTCCGGTTCGTCGAGTGGTTGCCGCTGAGAGCGAAAGTTGCCTGAAATGATCTGTTCGATGGCCGTTGTCAGTTCGGAGATTGGAATCGAGTAGTTCAGCCAGGTGTTGGTCTCAGCGTTCCGGACTTCCCGACCGATCATGCCGAGCAGTTTGCCTTCGCGAGTGGCCAGTAACCCGCCAGCCGCTCCGGAGTTGTTCGTGATTGCGTCGACGACGTACACGGCTCCGTCGTAGGGTATTTCAAACGTCCCGCGACGGGTCTTCAATTTCGCTTTTGCGGCGATCACTCCGTGCAGTACAGAAACAGCTTCATCCCCGGTGGCCACCTTGAACATATTGCTGAAGCCGAGAATCCGCGTTCCTTCGCTGGCGGAACCGATACCCGACGTCAGATCGAAGAATGGCAAATTGAGTTCCTGGTCAAGGGCTTCGATCTTCAGAACGGCAAGTTCAAGTTGAGGCTCTGCGCCAAGCACGGTTGCCGTATACCGTCGACCGTCGTTCAGAACGACGATGACTTCGTCCGCGTCAAGCACGTGGCTCCAGACGGTGACGATGTGACCGTCTTTCGAGACGAGAAATCCGCTTCCGAAAGCGGCAAGCCCTCTCAGACCTCCCGCTCCAAAAATCTTCACCATTCGAGGCAGGACGTATTCGATAGTTTGAGAGCTTGATCGGCTTCCTGCTGCGGTCACCTGTTCAGGAATCACCCCTGACAAAGCGGTGGCGAGGGCGGCGATCAATGCGAATTTGCTGACTCGAAACATGGCGATCACTTTGAGAAGGCGAGAATCCATTCACGACAGGCGACAATCGAAACGGTTTCGAACTCTCGCGTCAACTGCTGACAGGCATCCCCGCTCGAAGCCGGATTCGAGCGGCTGCCCGAGCGGCTGCGTACTGAACCGAACTTGCCGTCGGAGAATTCGCCAGCTCATCCAGGACTGCGAGACTTGCCGGAGAACCAACCGTTGTCAGTAAATCGACGATTGATTTTTGCCGTTTCTTATCTGCCGTAGCGAGTACGTTCGCAAGTTGCACCTCACCGTCCACCCCGACGCCCGTTTTCTGCAACGTCAGCGCGGCCATGTATTGCAGCTTCGAATCCGGATCGGCAAACAGCTTCAACAATCGACGAATACTGCGTTCGGTCGCCCGTTTTTGAAGAGCCATCATACCTTGATGTTGAACAGCAAAGTTCGGATCGTCGAGCGCGATAAGCAACGCATCTTCAACCTCTGCGGGTTTGTAGGCGGACGGTGCTCCGAGTTTCATCAGAGCACTCGTTCGAGCATAACCGCTCTTATCCGACGGCGAGGCCATCGCCTTTAAGACGGCTTCGACTCTCGAAGCAGAAGGGTCGGTCGATCCTTCGCCAGTCGCAGCAGCCGTTTTAGCAGCTGCGATTCGTGATTTGACGCCTTGCAGTGCCCTGTCAGCGTAGCTTTTTCGAGAAAAGTCTTTTCCGCTCGCGACGGCTTCAAGCGGTTCAACGGAAGCCTTTCCACCAACTTCTTTGAGAATGTCGCACGCTGCGTGAAACACCTGCAGGTCCTTCTCAAAGAGCAGCGCGATGACTGATTCCTCGACGTAAGAACCTAGTTTAGATAAAGCTTCTTTCGCGTCGTGCCTTGCCAATCGGTTCGCTCGCAATGTCTCAAGCAGTGGAGCGACAGCTCGTTCGTCGTCAATAGTTGCCAGGGTCTTAATAGCTGACTGAACGACTGGAAACATGGAATGCTTTAACTGTGGGATAACCGCCGGGACGCAATTCGGAGTTCCCCATTTCGTCAGGGCGTCGAGCGAACTTCGTACAGTGAGATATTGCTTATCTTCCAGCAGGTCGACGAGCAACGCTTCGACTTCTGATTGCCGTTCGGGAAGTACCGAAAGCTTTGCCAGTGAACCAAGTGAAGATACGAAGCCACCTTTGGCGTGTTCTTCTTTGATTTTTTTAATCAGCGCGTCAACTTGTTCTCCGGCCGGAACGACTGCCTTGTTTGCTGCCTTGATTACATTGTCGTGCTCTACATTCGCCTGAGCGATCGCGGACAAGCGTTTTCGTTTGGCGACGACGGCTGAATCCTCGCGTACCACAATAATCTCAACCGGTATCCGGACGGTTTCTTTCCCGTCGTTCTTCTCGTAGTGATGGTCAAATTCGAAAGACTCAATCAGCCCCAGCTTTCTGCTGAAGACAACTTCGCCCTTTCCTGAAATCCGAAAATACGGCGTCTCGTCGTTTTCAAGGGTTGTCAGAGTAAAGGTCTTTTCAAGAACGACTTTGTCATCGCTGTCAGAAACGATGCGATACTGATGAACTTCCTGAGCATCGAATTCTTTAATAGTTTGCGGGGCGAATGGATCACGAATCCGGCCTCCGAACCTTGGAAGTCGAGGAATTGGAATCCGCATTCGGCCAGATGGAGAGTTGTCCCGCTGCACCGAGATCTTGATCCGATTGCGAACGGTCCAACTGGTACGGCCGGCCGGGTCAAACTGATGAACGGTCAGCAAAGCCATTGGTCCGGCGAGAAACGGCAGTTGATTCGGAGCCGAAAATGACTCGACATTGCCAAACGCGTCGACGTTCAGCGAACCCGAGTTGAACGTCATGTTCGGGAATGAGAACATCATCCGCTGGCGGTTGTTAGTCGCTCGTTTTGTTTTGAAATTTCCGGTGGTGCGAATCTTTACCAGTTCGCCCGAAACGGTGTGAGGATCGATCGTCACGGTTATCAAACCGACGGACGGGGCGACGGCTTCAACCAGCGACGGACCGTCAAGAGCTTTGTCCGGCTGAGCCTGTAGTGCTTCAACCTTGTTTGCTTTAAGCAGCGAGAGCACGCGTTGGGCGGGAACGCAGAAACCGACTCGAGTCAGCTCCATGCCGATCAGTTTCGAACTGGCAACTCCGAGAACTTGCCCTCGATCGTTCACGACGGGGCCGCCACTATTTCCTGGATTGATGGCTGCGTCGATCTGAAAACGTTGTCCATCCTCACGATCTACGATTCCTGCCACGATGCCTCGCGTGACTTTGATTCCGTTTCCGAGCACCGTTGAAAGTGGAAACCCGATTGCTCGTACTTCTTCGCCAAGTCGAACCTTGCTGGAATCGGCAAGTGACAGCGGCGACAGCCCCTCAGCGTCAATTTTGAGAATTGCCAGATCATCATCCGCTTCGACTGCGACAACAGCAGCAGCGTAAGATTTACCATTAACCTCAACGTCAACCTTATCTGCTCCCTGAATTACGTGAGCGCAAGTCACGAGATACCCATCCGTGCTGACGAAGAACCCCGTGCCGGTACCTGTCTCTGGCTTTGACTTTTTTGCAGCAGCCTTTGAGTCAACCTTCAGTGGCTGTTCGTCACACGTAAGCTCGACCGTCCCCGACACACTTTGCTTCTGGCCGTTCGCTGTCGTGGTCATGTCGACCGAGTAGCCCTGAATGTCGCCCGAATTCCATTGGTAGGAAAGTGGCATTCCACGTGCAGGCTGCTTCAAGGGCGGAGCAGTTTCATCCTTTGTCAGTTTTGTGTCGACAACTGAAGCTGGGTTAACGGCCGCAACCTGCGTTGGTGTAGATGGTGCTGTCGGCTTGGTGCGTTGCTGCTGAACTGCCTCGTTCACCACATCAGCGGCGACTGCTGGTGCCGTTTTCGGAACCGTCGAATTTGCACCGGCAACGGTCTTTGGCAAATCTTCGGCCGGTGCTTTGGCGACAGGTTTCGGCTCTGCTGTTACCGCAATTTCTGTGTTCGTTGACTCCGGAATCACACCCTGAGTGGCTGGGATTGTTGCGGGTTCGGCAGGAGTTTGAGGAACCGTTGCGACAACCGTCGGCTGCAGCACCTGTGGTCTGGAGGCAGAGACTGGCACTGAGTCTGAAGGCGTTACGGCTTGCGGCTGACTGATGAGCTCATCGCTCGGGCCGTCAGATTCGGTAAAAGCGACCGGCACGTTCGATGCAACTCCGTCTGGAATCGAAACACCGTCAAAGATCAATGTGAAGGCCGTATATCCTGCAGACAGGAACAGGCCACACGCCAGAACAGCTCCGGCAACCAGCAGGATCATGGTTCTGCCATCGTGGTTCTCTTCAACTTCTACATAATCGCGTTGTGCTTCGCTTCGATCGCGCATGCCTGGACTCCTCATGCTGAGAAGAAGGTTTGTGTTGAAATACCACCGGTTGAAATCGAGGTCGAAACCAGTCACCGGCAGGACCGCAATGTTAACGTTCGGTTTAAGTCGACGTCTCGTCAAAACCTGAAATTCCGGGATGTTGGCCACAATGCCGAGAGAATCACAACGGCTGCAAACTGTCGACTTCAACTTCCAACGAAAAAACGATCAGTCGAACCGCCTTCTTCGACGATCGGAATCCGGACCGGAGCGCAGCACCTGGGGCACCATCCGACGAATGCTTCTTTCGATGCATTAACATACGCGCGGATGTAGACGTTGCAGCATTTCATGTGAATGCCGACAAACGGTCGCGTGTTGTTCGAATCAGCCGATGAGTCTGGCTGCGAAGGCACGTTGAACCCTCCTGGTTCGGGGCCTCTCCAACTTCATTGACTATACGCCGCACGCAACGAGTGCAGCCGCTTGACCGTAAGCGGTGACGTTGACAGTCAGGAAGAGTTTGTTGTCCATCTTGAGAGGCTCGCCGGTGATAATGTTCAGTTTGCAATCGTCGTCCGGAGTTGAGTAGTTCAACGTTGCTGGAACAACTCCGTGTTGTAGACCGATCAGAGATGCAGCGAGTTCGAGTGTTCCGCAGGCAGCTCCCGAATTACCGATCACACTCTTGAAAGCGGTGACGGGAACTGTCGATGCTGATTCGCCAAACACTTCGTGGATCGCGTTGGCTTCGTTGATATCGGCCTGCTTCGCGCCGAGACCGTGAGCATTAATGTGGCCAATGTCGGATGGTGAAACTCCGGCCCGTTCGAGTGCCTTCGAAATCACCCTGACCAGAGCGGTCTGAGTTCGAGGGGTTCCATCGACATTGATTGAACAGCACGATGCCGTGCTGAGGATCGAACCAAAGATCGCTGCACCGCGAGCTTTTGCGTGTTCCTCTTCTTCGAAGATAAACGTGCAGGCCCCTTCGCCGGCAACCTGACCTCGCCGTGATAAATCGAAAGGTCGAGACCACGTGCCTGGATCAGCGTCATCGTACTCAGCCATTTCGTCACACAAAGCAGCGTGGAGACACTTGGTCGGCTGAATCTTGGAACCTGTCGAGCCAGCAAGCATCATGTCTGCTCGACCAGTCGAAATAATACTCAACGCTTCGCCCATTGCGCTGATGCCTGATGCTTCTGCCAGAGTCAGCGAGTTATTGGGGCCTCGCGCGTCAGCGTGAATTCCGATGTGGCAAGCCGGCATATTCGGCAGATACTTCAGAAGCCACAGTGGCTCCATGCCAGCCAGGCCTTCGTCGCCCCATCGATCGAAATCGAACTTACCGTCCGAGTCGCATTGAAAGACGCCATCGCTCAGAACATCCGGCGTGCTGAACATTTGATTGGCACCGAAGTCAACACCAAGCCGCTCGTGGTTGATCGACTCCATATCGAGTTCGCTGTTCGAAAGAGCGAGATGTGCTGACGCAACTCCCATTTGAATCTCACGGCACATCACCTTGATGCTCTTCCGTTGAGCCTTCAGGTATTGCTTTTTGGCAGCCTTATCGGTGAAGTCTTTGACCTCGCCAGCGACATGCCCAGGCAGAGCCGAACCGCTTAGCAAATCAATCTTCGAAATGCCAGTAGTTTGAGCCGAGATGCCATTCCAGAATTCGTCCCTGCCGATACCAATCGGAGAGATGATACCGGCACCGGTAACGACGACGCGTTTCGCTTCAGACATAGCTGTAACACTAGACCCAGAAATGAGTTACAGGCCAACACAGGCCATGATTTTAAATTGTTCCCTTATGGCAGAACACCGTCACATCTGTTGATCGGACGCGAGACCCGGCAGGCGTTCGATTTGACCCAACTTGCGAATGGCGTTTGGCTTTGACAAGGGAGTTTTTAAGGCAGGACGCATAGCAAACCCAAACCGGCTCGAAAATTCAAGAGCGAAGCCGGAAGTCGTGTTCACTCTTCACAAAACAGCTTGCGAAGCGATTCGACTCGTCGGTGATTTGCGCCGAAGTCCGAGTACCCAATTTGCGACGCCGAACGAATATGGATCAAATTTGCGATGCGATCGAGACGGAATTCCAGCACGTCCTCAAATCGAAAAATCCGCGTTCGGACGCGACCCTCAATATGGTCAGCTGTCTCGGCGACGATCTTTGTCCGCGGAAAATTTCTGAGGATGTCGGTCAGTCGTTGCCAGGCAGCGTTCGCTTCTCCCGAGAAAGACAACGGTTCAATCCAATGCTCACGACTTTCGTGCTCACTGCAGACGCAGTTAGGAGAGTCCGGGCATGGCCGCAACTTGCCATCAGGCAGGCGGTTCTCGGCGTGATTGGTCATGTTGCAAACTGCATCGAAGGAAATCAGGGAAGCGGTTGGCCGTCCATTTGCTATTTAACTGTCGCGTTCTGCTTCGCAAGGCGGTGAACGGTCGCGACGATTTGGTCTTCCAGTCCGGCTTTCCACTTTGACGGAAGCTGGTAGACGATCATCGAGGTGTCGCCTTCGTAGCCGCCCTCTTCAAGAACCCGCTCAGAGGGAATGTAGGCCATCACGTCGTTGGCGTAGCCGGTGACCCAGGTAGAGTTCTTTCCAAGTTCCTGCTTCAGCCGGATCTGGTAGTCAACAACGAGCTCCCCTCCAAGAGCTACCCAGTTGATCTCTTTACCAAGCTTCCAGACCTGAACGGGGTAAGGCCAGGTTTTCGGCAACGAGCCGTCTCGATCCCATTCGCTTAGTAGTAACTTCGCACGAGCTCGTTCGTAACGACTGGAACTTTCCAGGCGGGATTCCAGTTCGGCCCTGGTTGGAAGTTGATTGAATTCAAGAGGTACTTCCTCGAACGAGGCTGCCAGATTTCCAGAGACGGTCTGCATGGGTTCGTCGAGAACCTCGTCGACAGACACGCCGAGCATCCGTCCATACTTCTGAGCCAGGTCGATCTTCCGGCGCGGCAACGGATTCTGGTCGGCTCCTCCGCCTGTGTAAAACATGGCGATCGCATCTGGGTATCGATCCTCGAGGTAAAGCTGCGCGAATCCCGAGTAGTCGCCGCACCACTGGTAGAAGCTAAGTGTCGTGTTGTGGCAGGCGTAGCCGAAAACCAGTCCTCGCACCTTTGATCCATCCAGGGTTTCGATCTTTAACACAGGCACGTCATGATCGTACGGGCCGATGCCTTTCGGAGTTCGCCGATTGGCAGCGAAGCGGCAGACTCCTTTGCCAGTCGACAGACGAGCCGGCTGCAGGTCGGCGATTGCCGCATCAACGACCTCGATCACTTTCTGATTGAGCCAGACCTGGTACTCGCGAACCGCCTTCCAGTCACCGTCCTTCATGTCGAGCATGTAGCTGAGCCGGTCGTCCAACGCGGGACCACAGTGAGTATGCGAGCAGGCGATCATCAGACTTCGTCGTGGCAGGCCATGCTTCTTCTCGGCAGCGGCCGCAACCGTCGTTGCCATCACCTTCGGAACACCCACCAGGTCGGTGGCGACAAAGACGACAGTTTCTCCTTTTGCATCCCGAATAACTGTTGCCCGAGCGTACAGGTCGTGGACCTTGCCTTCTGCCGCGTGAGAGCGGCCACCGTAGCCGGACATCCAGATGAACTCGGGTGGTGTAATCACGACTCGGGACACACCAGCCAGCCACGCATCAGCAGTTCGGTTATCAGCAGCATGAACTGTAAAACCGCACGCTGGCGGGACGACAAGCAGCATCACCGTGAGCAGAGTCTGTCGCATGATGAGTTCTCCATTGCAGCAAGGGACACAGTGGTTCAGCATAACGAATCCTTCACCAGTCCAAAGCGACCGGGATCATTCCTGCGTCGTACTTACCTGCGAAAGCTCGATCAGCGTGCCCGTCTCCAGAACTGAACTAATCGCCATCCTGATCATCACTTTGATTGGCATCACTGTACGTTTCGCATTTCTGAACGAGCTGGCGATCGAGCATTTCGACGAAGGTGTCTACGCCTCGAACCTGTTGTTTCCAGATAAGGGTTACCAGTACCCAGACCGTTTCCTCTACGCCCCGTCCCTTGTACCGAGTCTTATTGAATGGTCGATAATCATTTTCAATCAGGCAACGTGGGCTCCGTTCCTTCCGTCACTGATCCTGGGAAGCCTGACCGTGCCTCTGGCCTGGTGGACGATTAGAAGATGGGCAAACGGCACGTCAGGCATTGCGGCCGCCGCACTGATCTCTCTCAGCGACTTTCACATTGCGATGAGCCGCTCGGCATTGACCGATGTCCCGATGGTTTTCTTCCTGCTGCTCGCGGTGTGGCTGACCGTTGAAGCGTTGTCGGGAAGAGACCTTCGATTGGCTGTGGTTGCTGGGTTTTCCACAGGCCTGGCCTGGTCCACCAAGTACAACGGTTGGCTGCCTGTTGCGATTGCCATTAGTGGATCAGTCGCCGCCTGGCTGTTCTGGCCGCGTGGCACGAAAGACAGCGACTCTGATGACGGCACATTGAGTGTTCCAGCAACGGTCGCATGCCTTGTTGCCCTGACATTGATGGCTGGCTTAACGTGGCTTCCGGTGTGGTGGGAACTGCAACCGGTCGGAGGCTATGCAAGAGTCGCTGACAACCACCGCAACTACGTCACAGGCTTCGCTGAATGGTGGCCGAATGCGGCCAGACATGAATACATGCAACGCTACTTTGCAGGTTGGCCAACGCTGCTTTCAGGATGGCTTGCGGTAGTCAGCGCGG
>CALGTK010000444.1 GCA_937904325.1 uncultured Planctomyces sp. | reverse complement strand
CGCTCGCCGATGGCTATTGACAGCCGGCTTCGAGTTGATCGTCGTGGGAACTGACGCGTCGGAATCAGTGATTGGCTTTTTCAGAAACCGTTCTTCGCCCAACAAAACTACGGCTACGGTCTTGATGATGATGGCCGCGTCTTTCAGGAACGACATGCGGTCGACGTAATGAGCGTCGTGGCACCATCGATCCGGCCAACTCAGGTAGATATTGCCGCTCACTTGCGAAAGACCGGTCAGGCCGGGACGTTCAATCAGGCGTCTCAGACCGTCTTTGTTGTACTCGTTGATGTGTTCTGGCAAGGCAGGGCGGGGACCGACCAGTGACATGTCGCCGTTGACGATGTTGAGGAGTTGCGGCATTTCGTCGATCTTGAAGCGTCGCAGCCAGTGGCCGACTCGGGTGACTTCACTATGGCCTGGCAGAATTTCATCAGTGGCTTTACGTTTGCGGTCAGTCATCGTTCGGAATTTGTAAGTGAGAAATGTCTTGCCGTAGCGTCCGAGTCGTTCCTGATTGAAGAAAACGGGGCCGCGCGAGTCCAGCTTGATCAACGCGGCTGCAAGTAACAGCACGGGTGAAATTGCCAGAAAAATCGGCATTACGACGCTCAGATCGAACAAACGTTTTCCAAATGCACGGTACGCCGTCCATCGTGACTGGGCTGTGAGACCGTACTGTTGCAGGTAGTTGATCTTGGTAGACATGGCTACGCCGCTCGTTTGGTTTGGGACTGGCCTGGTAATGGAGCCGGTTGTCGATTTTCCGGAAGCATCGAAGTGTAGAGGTTGCACATCGCATCCCAGATGGCTTCGTTGGGGAACTCTGTGCTGGCACGTGTGAAACCGGCTTGTCCGTGTTGAAAACGAATGAGATCGTTGCCAAGGTATTCTGAGATTGCGTTGGCCAGGCCGGCAACGTCGCCCAGTGGAACCAGCATGCCGGTTTCGCCGTTCACGACCGCGTCAACTGTTCCGGTTGCTGCAAAACCGACGACGGGGATACTGGCGGCAGCTGCTTCCAGCGGGACGTTCGGAAATCCTTCGCGGTACGATGGGAAAGCGAGCAGATCCATGATGCTGTAGAAATTGGAAGGGTCCTTCGAGAATCCGGCGACGCACACAGCCGGGTTAGAGCGGAGCCAGTCGATCGTTTCCTGCGGAACCGGGTCGCCGGATTCGAACTCTCCTATAAGCAGCAGGCGAGCATCGGAATGCGATTGTTGAACTGTCCGAAACGCTTCAGCAAGCTCGACAATGCCTTTGTCCCGGGTGAGTCGTCCGACAAAGCCGACAACCGGGGCGTCGAGAGGAATGCCCAGTTGTCGCCGAATACCACGAGCGGCTCGGAATCGTTCGTCAGTTTTCTGGAACCGAGCGACATTAATGCCGTTCGACGACCCCGGGCCTGGGATCATGCACTTCCATGCTGGAGCCAGTTTCTGCTCGACGTAAACCTGTCGTATGCTTTCGCTCACGCAGACGACCTGATGCGCACACGCGGAAGCGATTCGCTCTGTGGTTTTCAGCAGAAGGCGTTTCAGGCCCGAAGTTGTTTCCAGCCGGAGCCCTCGCAGCACGTAAATTCGAGCCGGGACGTTGACGATTCGCGCCGCAATCATCCCGAGCAGGCCGGCTTTCGGAGTTCCAGCATTGACGATGTCCGGCCGAACCTGCTTCATGACTCTGATAAGTCGGAAGAGTGCTACGAGATCCTGTAGCGGCGTAATTTCACGATTCATCGGGACGCCGATTGTCGGCACATCTTCGCGGTCGGTAACCTCGTCGAGTTCCCACGACGGCGACGCAGCGACGGTTACGTCGAAGCCACGCTGCCTGACGGTTGCCAGTTGGCCTTGCATCAGGCCTAAAGCGGCTTTGCCGTGTGTCGTGATATAAAGCAGTCGGGGCCGCTGTAGTTTCGAGTCCATTCGAAATTTTCGGGTATTCAGGGTATTTACGTAGATTGAGTATTGATTATTGTCATCCATAGCTGGAGGTTTTTAGTTAATCCTTGAGGATATCGGCAATGTGAGTTTTGAACTTTTGCCTTGTGAAGATCGTTCGGAGAGTTCTCTTAAGTAACGATTTGTCTGTCCTGTGTAAGCGGTCAACTTTGAATAAGGTCGAACAACGATCGTTCAATCACGGCCTTTACGTTGTAGAAGCTCGAACGGATCAGTCAGGCCGATCAGTTTTGCGATGAGCAGGAATGTCCCGACGCCGGCGCCTAACGGCAGCGAAAGGGCGACGAGTTTTCCTGTGAACGGAGCAGTGGTGTTGACTTCAACGGACGTCACGAGGCATGCGGCAGTCATGCCGACGGTCGCCAGAATTGTCCGAAGGAGCGTGTGGCTGATCGATTTCCACGGGAACGTGTCGAGGCGTCGCGTAAGAATCCAGCAGGCAACAAATGATTGAAACGTCGCGGTAATTGACGTCCCCAGGGCCAGGCCAGGTCCGGCCAGTATCCAAACGAGAGTCAGGTTGGCGACAAGATTCACGAGCACTGCGACGAGGCCAATTCGCAGCGGAGTTTGTCGGTCTCCGAGTGCGAAGAATGCTCGCGAGATGATCAGTAAGCCGCACGCCGCCCATGCACCCAGGGCGTAGGCCGAGATCATAGCTGCGGTTCGGACGGTGTCGTCCGCTGTGAATTCATCACGCTCAAAGATCAAACGCGTCAGCGGTGTCGCGATCAGAAGCAGTCCGACGCTGGCTGGGATGCCGATTGCAATGACAATACGAATGCCTTTGGCCAGATCCTCGCGAAACAAGTCAGTCTGGCCTCGCTCGGCATGTGCGGTCAGTAGTGGGTAGATGACAGTTCCCAGGGCAACGCCGAAAACTCCGATTGGAAACTGATAAAGTCTTTGCCCAAGATACATCGCTGTCGCCGTGCCCTCGGTCAGCGGATATGAGTTCAGCCAGCGAGTGGCGTTCGGATCAGTTGGAGCTGTCAGGCACCAGGCGATCAGACTGTCGCACATCGTGTTGAGTTGTGTGATCGAGAGTCCAAGCAGGACGGGAAGCATTGTCGCGAACACGATTTTGACTCGCGAGCGGCCGGCCGCCCAGTTCCAGTCAAATTGAAATCCGAGCTGACGTAACGTTGGGATACACAGTCCGATCTGCACAAACCCGACGCCAACGATACCAGCAGCGATGAAGTAGATTCTCGTGTCGGCTGTAGCGACGAATTGGTCGAGTAACCAGACGCCGGTAATCCACAGTGCGTTCAGTAGAACCGGAAAAAGTGCGGGAATGCCGAAAATCTGCATCCCGTGAAATACGGCACAGGCCTGAGCAAGTACGCAGATCAGCAGCAGATAGGGGGTCAGCAGTGCAGTCAGATTCAGGAGCAGACTGGCTTCGTAAGACAAAGGAACAAAGATGCTGATGCTGAGCAGGGCGACTTCGATGGCAGCGACCATCAAGAACAGTCCGATTGTCGTTACTGCCAGGATGGCTGTCGCGGTTTGAAAGGCGGCCTGTTTTCCGTTTCGCTCCATGTCCTGGATGTAGACGGGGAGAAATGCCGTGGAGAGTGCTCCTTCGCCGAAGATCTGCCGAGCCATGTTTGGTACACGAAACGCGACGGTGAAAGCATCCATGATGACACCGTTGCCAAAGCTGGCGACCATCATGGCATCGCGAAACAGCCCAAGAATTCGGCTGAGCAGTGTTAGCAGTCCGACGATTCGAACGCGTTGAAAGAGACGCCCGCGGTGCGAGCCTTCCTGACTGTCTCGAGGCGATTCATCCATGCTGTCGAGTGTCGTTCAAAGAAGGCGTTGCTGGAACGCTGAGTTCGGAGACTGATGTTCCACTCCGATTACAGATCAGAAAATAAATACAGATCAGAAAACAAAGAAAGCCGGTGAGAAACTCACCGGCTTTCTGGAACATCTGAATTTCATGAATTCAGGCAGGCGACACGTTTTCAGCTCGCGGCCCTTTTGGTCCCTGGCCAGCGGTGTAAGTAACTCGCTGTCCTTCTGTCAGTTCTTCGAAAGTGACTCCTTCCAAGGCCGACAAGTGGAAGAAGATGTCGTTACCGTCTCCTATGTCGATGAATCCAAAGCCCTTGTCCGTCAGCCGCTTGATCGTGCCTTCTGCCATCTCATCTGCTTTCTCAAAAAAAATAGTCGAACGTGGTGATGGTCGAGCAAACCTGTTCTGGCGACCACGCCACCGCCCAAAAGAGTAACCAAACAGGTCTGCCCGTCAACTCCAGAAAGAGCTAATCCGGGGCTCAGATAAACTCTTGCGAATTTGTTTAATTTTGAAATTTGAGCAAGTTTTGGCGTAAGCCCGCCTCTTGAGGGGCGATTAAAGGGCGCATTGGGATGATTGAAGGGGTGTTTTCTGTGGCTGTCGAATCATTTTTCGGAGCAACGGCGGGCGTCTCTGGCTCCATCATCATGAACGGAACAGGCGTGAAACCGATCGGAACGAAGGCCAGTGTGAGCCAGGCGAGGATCGTTCGAAAGCTGCCAATTGAGACAGAGTCGTCGGAAGATGGTGGGTGTCGAAGTCCAAATCCGCAAAGCAATAGAATCATCAGCATGAAGGTTGGATTTCCGGTTGCGACCATCCAGGCAACTGCGCCGATGATAATTCCATACGCCACCCAGTGAGCTTTGCGGCCGATGAGCGTGTAGAGGATGTGCCCGCCATCGAGTTGTCCAACTGGTACCAGGTTGACGGCGGTAATGAAAACGCCAACCCAGCCTGCGTGCAGCAGAGGATTGAGGACAACTTCCTGGTTCGGGGCGAGCATGCCGTGTTGCAGTTCGTACATCCATTCGAGGATCAACGGATCGCCGAAGATGAGTGCCGTCTGAGACGGATTGATTGTCATGACGGTGGAGTTCTGGAGTCCCCACCAGACCACCGGCAGTGCGACTGCTAATCCGGCGAGTGGGCCGCTGATTGCAATGTCGAATAAGACTTTTCGATTGGCGAAGCCAGCCCCCTGCAGAATGACGGCGCCCATTGTGCCCAGAGGTGGAAGCGGCATCGGGATGAACATTGGGGGTGATGCTGGCACGCCGTACCGCAATGCCTGAAGGTAGTGGCCGAGTTCATGGGCGAGCAGAATTCCCATCACGGCAGCCGAATATGTCAGCCCGGCTGTATTATCGAATCCGGTTGCTGTCTGCCCTCCGATGTACCATGTGGAAGCACACGCTGCGAAAAACAAAAACACCGACCATGGGTACATCCGACGGATTTTTCGATCGAGATACGCGCGGTACTCCGTAGCGGTCATCCGGCGACTTATTGTTTTCGGCTGGGCATCCTCTGATTCGATGGGGTCATCGTCGACGGTGGCCATGGAGTTCGCTACTTGAGAAGCGGATTCTTCATTGGTACTCTCAATTGGAGCTTCCGGGTTACTGTTTATGGCTGGTTGGTGCTCGTTGGGCTCCACGCGAATACTGCTTTCCCTGCATTAATGGCTGAACGACTTACTGTTGGTAAAACCGTACTCAGTTGTTGCGGTTCCAGACGAATCCTAGACTTCGGGTTCGATTGCGAAAATACGACATTTACTTCGAGTTTATCGCCACCAGTCGCCAGTTAGAACGGGCGAGTGGGTGATTCTTAGTCAGTCATTGGTGTGTATCCGGCCTGGCCACCGGCAAATAGCTGACTAAACGGGGTCGCCGCTCTCAACTGAAATACTGCATGAAACGGATCGCCGTCCTCGGATCGACAGGATCGATCGGAACGAGTTGCCTGGAAGTGCTAGACGGACTCCGGGACCAAATGGTTCTGGTGGGAGTCTCCGCGCATAGTCGTTGGCAGGATCTGGCGGCACAGACGCAGGACTTCGATCCACGCTGGGCCGTCATCAGCGATGCCGAACTCGCCAAATCTGTAGCCGTGGACCAGTTCGCACCTGGAACTGAATTGGTTTACGGAGCGGACGAGCTTTCGAAGCTGGCGTCGCATGCCGATGTCGATGTCGTGGTGGCGGCAATTGTCGGCGCAGCCGGTCTGCAAAGCACGGTCGCCGCGGTCGAAGCCGGCAAGACCGTCGCCATAGCAAATAAAGAGACGCTGGTCATCGCCGGGCCGCAGATTGTCGAGCTGGCTCAGAAGACCAGAGCAAAACTGCTGCCGGTGGACAGCGAACATAGTGCCGTTTTTCAGGCGATGCAGTCGGGATCTGCAAAAGAAGTCAAAAGGATAGTTTTGACTTCCAGTGGAGGGCCGTTCCGCGGAGCGACTCGGGAACAACTTGACGCCGTTACTCCCGATACGGCATTGCGACATCCGACGTGGGAAATGGGGCCGAAGATTACGGTCGACTCAGCGACGCTGATGAATAAGGCTTTGGAAGTCATCGAGGCGAAGTGGCTGTTCGATCTGGAACCGGAGCAAATTGATGTCGTCGTCCACCCGCAATCCGTCATACACTCCTTTGTCGAGTTCGTTGATGGTTCCTGTATTGCCCAGCTTTCGCCACCAGACATGAAGCTCCCGATCCAGTACGCTTTGACGTGGCCGGATCGGGTTGAGTGTTCAGGGCCGAAAATGGACTGGTCCACGGTGTGGTCGCTCGACTTTCACCCGCCGGATAGAGAACTCTTTCCGGCGCTTGATCTTGGTTTTGAAGTCGCTCGTAACGGCGGCACCTGTGGTGCGGTTTTGAATGCGGCCAATGAAGTCGCTGTTGACCGATTTCTGCAGGGTGAATTGAATTTTGTCGATATTCCGTGTGTTTGTCGCGCGGTTCTCGATGCGCATAATTTTGATCCGAGTCCTTCGCTGTCGGAACTTG
>CALGTK010000443.1 GCA_937904325.1 uncultured Planctomyces sp. | reverse complement strand
CGACTTTTGGTACGCCTACGGAGGTAGTTGCAATCCGCGGCGCCCCCGCTTGGGGGATACCTGCGGATTCCTGCTCAACTGGTTTGGCTGCGGAAGCAATTGTGATCCGGGGCTCCTCCGCCTTGGATGCTCCTGCGGATTCCTGCTCAACTGGTTTGGCTGCGGAAGCAGTTGTGATCCGAGGTTCCTCCGCCTGGGAAGCTCCTGCAGATTCCTGCTCCACTCCGATTTCTGAGTTTTCGTCTCCACAACCGGCCACCAGGGTCAGGAAGCAAAGTCCAACCCACAGTGTTTTGAGAACGTCCTGTAGTCCCTGATTCATGATGGGATACTTTTCGTAAGCTTTTGAAAATGCGATTTCTAATTACTGTGGAACCGTGGGCCAGTACTCAGCGGCTGATTTCATCAGCCGGCACGCGCCAACATCCGGTTGCGGCAGCTAAATTCTTAGCTGCCGCACGCCTTATGCTTGTAGTTCGCTGACAACGCCCGTGCTGTCGCCGTGGCGTTCCGCGTTGACGCCGACACCCTGCAACAGGGTCAGCCAGACATTGTTCAGCGGTGTGCCTGCATTGAGGACCAGGTTCTGACCCAGCTTGAGATTGGCGCCTCCACCGGAGATCAAGGTGGGTGGGTTGTTGAGATAATGAATGGAGCGAATGTTGGAACCAAAGGCCAAGGCGACATGATCAAAGAGCCTGCTGCCATCGGCTTCCCTGGTAGCTTTCAACTGATCGATCAATCCGCCCAGCAATTCGCTGTGCGCCTTGTCCCTCATCCTGGATGAGACTTCCGTTTCTGAACCGGCGCGATAGTGACTCACGTTGTGAGGGTTGCCGCCCGCGCCGATACTCGACAGCAGGCGTGACCCGGGCTCGCGGTAGGTGATGACCCGTGTGTTGTCCGTCTGTATTGCGGCCACCATGAGTTTGTACATCATCTCGATTTCGCTGCGGCCTGCTAAAGCAGTATCCGGTTCTTCAAGGGGAGACCTGGACTTGGGCACATCCATCCATTTTTCCGACTTGCTCAGCCGGGTCTCGATGTCGCGGATACTTTGAAAATACTCGTCCAGCTTGTCGGTATCACTCTTCGTTAACCCTCTCTGCATGTCCTTTGCCTCGATCATCACGGAATCCAGGACACTGCGTTCTTCCGCCAGCATCGCCCGACGCTGAGCAAGGGGTATGTCGTTTGCTGCAAAGAGCTTGAGGTAGGTTTTCAGCGGGGAGTTCCACGCGGAAAGAGGTTTCCCCCGTTGGTCCCATGCCAGGGAATTTCCAGGGCCATGACCATTCCTGTCGTTAGCGTCAGTACCCAGTTGGATTGAGGTATAGCGGGTATGCTTACCAAACTGGGCTGCGGCCACCTGATCGGCGGAAATGGTGTTGGAAAAAGACTGCCCTGGAGTTCCGTATTGATTCGCTCCCGTCAGCCAATAGGTGCTTCCCCAGTGTGCCTGTCGACTGAATTGATGCTTACAACGCTGGACGATCGAAAAGTCGTTCTTGTGGCGGGCCAGTGGCTTCAGCCCCTCGGGTAGCTTGTAGCCCGCTCCTTTGTCATTGAGATCGGGAAACCAGCTTTCAGCGGTGACACCATAGCCAATGCCCAGGAAGATCATTCTCTTCGGCGGCTTCGCGGGCGCTTTATCTGCAGCCG
Organism: uncultured Planctomyces sp.; assembly: GCA_937904325.1. Taxonomy (GTDB): domain Bacteria; phylum Planctomycetota; class Planctomycetia; order Planctomycetales; family Planctomycetaceae; genus JABMPE01. Next base: position 2,908 of record CALGTK010000443.1, on the reverse strand, counting down.
AAGCGAAACGGCGAAAGCCGATAGATTCCAGCGCGGGCAGCGCGATCAGTGCTCCCGCTCCGCGAAGGAGATGGCGGCGATCCAGGTTGGTTTTCATCATTTGAACTTTGTTAATTCGTCTGGGAAGTGGATTGTTTCACAAAGTGGACCGGAAGCGTCGGCTGCCTGATCGCCGTGAGCTGAACATCGTCGACGAAGTAGCCCCCCAGATCGATGGGAGCCGCACGAGAGCTGGTGCTCGCAGCAACGACGATGAGTGCAACAGTTGCGCCCGATTCCAAAAGGCAGGATGCGGTAATCGTCGCCGGCTCTTCTCCGGGCGCGAGCGTGATCACCTTTTTGCCAAATCCGATCCCGTCCTCTCTGACCACACGAGGCCATCCTTCACTGATTGCCTCGGGCTTCATGTTGAAAAGGTAGATGCGGCAACTTCCTGCGAGCTTCGGCAATTCGGCATCGGTCGGGGCGGCCTCTCTGCGGAAGCGGGCTGAGAGGTTGAGAGTGATCTGCGTCTCGGGTTCTGTCGTTGCCCAGTGCTGCCGGAGGGACGACAGGTCGACCAACTGAAAAACGGAACAGTTCGAGGCAAAGTCGTCGGGATCACCATTGACATTTCCCGTTTTCAGAAGACGCAACGTTCGGTTTCCGTCAACTTCTTCAATCACCTCGGCAGGATTTCCACCCCACCCGCCAAAGTGAGACGGAAAGCCGATTTCAACCGGACCTGAAAACATCTCAAAATCGCCGTTCGCAACGTGAAGCGATCTTGCCTGTGATTGAGGCGAGTTCACGGCCCAGACCACCCCGACTCCCAGCAGACCAACAATCGCACCCGCCACCAGAGCAACTGCTATCTGCTGCGGCCAGGCCAGGAGACGCATGGCAGGTTTCGTCGGCGGTTGACTTGTGGCCACTTCTCCTTCCGCATCGAGAATGGAAACGATTGACTCATCGCGCAGGTGACTGACCAGGGCCTGTTCATCGACCAGCGTCCTGGACATGATCGTGCGAGCTTCCGGGTCCTTACGGAGCAGCTCATTCAGTTCGGTTCGCGCGATCTCGTCGCGATCATCCCGGACTTTCTGGAGCAAAGTCAGTAGTTGTTCTTCCATCACGGATTGGTCCTCATCTCGCGTTCAATACACGCACTGAGTTGCTGGCGAATTCGCAGCAAGGTCATTTTCACCGCACTCAGGCTCTGCCCCGATGCTTCGGCTATTTCCCGCAAGCTCCGGCTGACGGTGTAGTGGTCATGAAGCAGAGCCCTCTGCCTTTGATCGAGTTTTTTCATACACCTGGCGAGCGCCTCGCGCCGGTTATCAAATGCGGTTGCAGCCTCCTCGATTTCATCCGCCATTGCCTCGATCACATCTTCATCAAAAACCAGGCGACCGCGTTTCTGATCGCGGTAATGCGAAAGGATTGTGAATCGGGCCACTGTGAACGCCCACGGCAAAAATTCCGTATCCGGATCCCAGTCCGCCGCCTTTTGCCACAACTTCACGCAAGTCGCCTGCAACACCTCGCGCGCATCCTCGCGATGGGCGAGATGCGCATGGCAGAACGCCTCCAGAGCAGGCTGGTGACGGGTCAAAGCTTCAATGAAGCGGTTGTCGTCCTGTGGTGGAGGCATGGATAATGTGAGTTCTGGTCAAGTCAAATGGTGGCGTCAGGTTTTTGGGGTCGTTCAACCGGCCTGGAGAGACGTCCCCAGTCAATGCTCTATTGTTTATTCCGCGAGAACACCTGGCGGTCACATTTTTTTGGGAGAAGCACGAACTTATAGTCGTTCCTTGTATGAGTACCGCGTCAACCACCGAGATGGACTCAACCAACGATGCATCTTATGCGAACATCTGGGCTTGTTGAGGTAGGTGCCTGTGAAATCAACAGGTTACGTCGATCGACGACGATCGATTTCTACCCGTGGAACTCCATTTTGGCGATCAGCATGCTGTCAATGCGGTTGTCAGCGTTGGTTTCTATGCGGTTGATCAAGCCAGCGAGCACTTCCCGATCACAATCGACTGCGCTCAAATCGGAAACGGTGATTCCGTCGTCGCGCTTTTCCGTCGGCAAATAGCCCTGTGGCCCGTCATCGGGCACCTAGACAAAACCGGCTGTCGAAGTTCCGAATACCTGGACTTCCCCCAGAGTCGCATAGCGAAGTTCAGCCCGGCTACCCTGCACGTCTTTGATATGGAGTTCTACATACTGCGATTGAATGCCTTTGAGATCTTCTCCGGTCAGGAGCCCCGACGGCTGCCAGAATGGTCGGCACGAAATCGATCGACGAACAAAGCTCCGGGCGGTCGGCTGCCGGAATCGTTCCGGGCTAGCGGAACATGAGTGGCGTTCGTGTTCCGTGTTCATTCGGGCTACGTTTGGATCGCGGTGCGTAGCCGCCCTGTTCCGTCTGAATGCAGCCGTTGTCGCACACATAGAGAATGAGCGTATTTTTTTAATGCCCGACTCGTCGATGTGATTGACCAGTGCTCCGCAGGTTTCATCAAACCACTCACACATCGCGTAGTATTTGGCGATCCGCTCGTGGCCCCCCCTTTGCTTTGTACTTCTCGAGCAGTCGTGCCGGATGAGTGTGCGGCATGAAGGGTGCGTACCAGACAAAGAACGGTTCTTTGGCAGCCACACTGCGATCGATGAAATCCGTGACTGGCATAATCCCATGGCGGCCGATATTCAGTCCCGCATCGCCATGTCGACCGCCTTTGTTCGGCAAGCCTTTGGTCATTCCTTCGGTGAAACCGCCGCGTTGAAATAAACCTTCCCACCACTTGCCGCTCTGGTGACTGACATAGCCTTTCTTCGCCAACCATTGGGGAAGAGCGCCCGTCTGGTCAATGTGGGAAATAAGCAATTCCCTTGCATCCTTGCCCGACTTTTCAAC
>CALGTK010000442.1 GCA_937904325.1 uncultured Planctomyces sp. | reverse complement strand
ATCGGGTGAACGGGCAGGTTTGTGAAACGCGGAGCCCAGTGCGGATTGACTGACCAGTCGAGATCGCAGAAGCCGCCCATCCACTCCAGAAACTTCTCGCCCGGCTTGCCTTTTTCGGCCTCCGTTGCCCAGTGAATCATCACGACGCCGGTGCCCTTCTTCATCAGAGCGTCAAATTCGTCGAGATGCGGATTGAGCACGTGTCCGCGATGTCCCGTGCAGAAGATGACGACCGTCGCGGCGTTTTTCAGAACCGATTTGTCCTCGGGATATCCATAATGCGGAACAACGACGGCTTCCACATCCAGACCCGATTTGTTCAACGCGTCGGCCAGGATTGTGTTGCCGGCCCGATGCTCATGCGCCATCGGCCCGTGGCTGGGCTTGCCGGAGATGAAAACGATTTTTGCCTTGTCGGCGGCGAACACGGATGTGTTGATGACGCCCAGAATTAATGCGGTCAGCAATGCGTGTCTCATAGGTGTGTCCTTGTTCTGATTGTTCAACTCGCGGTGATGAAGCTCGCACAAAGGACGGTCAGGCCGCCATTTCTTCGTGGCTTTGTGTGCGTCTCCTCAGTTTTGTTGCGGCCATCCCGCATTCGGCGAGCGTAGCTACAGGAAAGAGCTCACGTACTGCTCGGTTGATCACTCTTTCACGATCTCGACTTTGTTCCAGTAGGCCCATTCATTGGCCCAGTTGTTGGCTCGGTTTTCAATGTCCAGATTGATGCGACGGCCTGCGAAACTGGACAGGTCAACTGAGACATCCAGCCACTCGTCCTTGCCCACAGTGTTTGAGCCGACAATCTGATCCACGATTACCTTGCCATCGGCCAGAACTCGCAGTTGCCAGTCTCCATGTGGGTGATGACTGACTCGCATCCTGAGCGTCGTCTTCTTTCCTTTCGGAATGTCGACGAATCGGGTCTGCAGAATACATGGTGTCTTGCGGTCCTTCGGATGCGTCTGCACGGCAACCTGATTACGGAAGGCTCGATGGTGGACCACTCCGCGTTCACCCGAGTTCTGCACTCGAAAACCAGTCGCCACCGTCTGGATAAGGCGGTCCCATGTCGCCTGGTTCTGCACTGCTGAGAATTTGTTGACGGGAGCGTCGCCCGTGGTCAGCCGCCGGGCCACCGACTCCTGCAGTAACGGGATCTTTCCGCCAACGGCCAGCTTCAGAGCTTCACGAGGATGGTCGGGCACCATCGGCTCCAGCGCGAACCAGTACATGCGAGGCAGGTTGTTGTCGTCGATGTCTTCGACATGCGAAGCGAGCCCCGCCAGGATCGGCCAGCGATCCGCGTACGGCAATCGCTGTACAGCGGACGAAAGGTAAAGCCGTACGATCTGCGATTTATCAGTCTTCGCCATCGTCGCAAACTTGTCGAGAACCGATTCTCCAACCGGCGATGTTTCGACTTTGCTCGCATCCTGAAAAGCGTTGGCTGAGCTGCTGTCGCAGAGGAATTGAATCGCCCAGCTCCGAACGTGTTCGTCTTCATGGTCAAGCAGCGCTTGCAGTCGCTCGGCGTTCAGGCCGCCGGTGACCTGCAACGCCCATAACGCTCGAAGTCGCTTCGGAGAAGTTGCAGCGGTCTTAAACAGGTCGTTCAATTGCAAGTGAACAGCCGCGATATTCAGCTTGCCACTCGCTGCACGAGACTGCAGCAACGTTCGAGCCTGTCGCACATACCAGTCATTCGAATGAGTCTGCAGTTTGACAAGTTGAGAATCAGACATGGCTCCCAGGTCAGGCCGGGTAAAAGCCTTTGCTCCTTTGGGCATGATCCGATACACGCGGCCGCTATTTGGAAACTTCACCGCATTGCCGCACACATCCTGGTCGTGCCAGTCGAGAAGATAGACACCGCCTTCGGGGCCGATTTCGACGCTGAACCCGACCCACGCGAGGTCGTTCGTCGGCATGAAATCGTCGCCGTGCTTTCCAATAAAACTGGAACCCTTCGGTTCCATGATGTCTGTCAGCACGGCGTGCTCATGGATATTGCACATGAACAGCCGATTGCGGTACTGCTGGGGAAACGCGTCCGCCAGATAGAAACGTGCTCCGCCGTGAGCCGACAAGTGAGTGTGGTCGCGGATCGTCTTAATGTCGTCGTAGATGTATGGGTTGATGTGTGGCTTGCTTTGCTTGTGATAGACGCCGCCCTGCACGACATGAAACAGATGAGGGATCACACAGCAGGTGGCGAAGCCCTGGCCGTGGTCGTCGAAATCGAATCCCCATGGATTCGACAAGCCCCTCGCGAAAATTTCGAACGTCTTTCGAGTTGGGTGATACCGCCAGATTCCACCATCGATGAATTGTCGCTGTGCCTCTTCGTCACCGGGTTTGCCGACGTTGGAATGGGTGAAGACTCCGTGGCAACCGTAAAGCCAGCCGTCCGGTCCCCAGATGAAACTGTTCAGCGTTTCGTGGCGGTCGCGAATTCCCCAACCATCAAGCAACACTTCAGGTGGGCCATCGGGCTTGTCGTCGCCGTCCACATCAGGAATGAATGTCAGGTTCGGTGGCGATCCGACGAAGACACCACCGAACCCGCAGGCCAAACCGGAAGTGAATGTCAGCTTGTCGGTAAACGTCTTCTTCTTATCGAAGACACCGTCACCATCCGTGTCTTCTAGAATCTGAATACGACTGACCTGGTCGTCGGTGTGTTGTCGGCGCGTCTGGTAATTGAAATTCTCGGCGACCCACATCCGGCCGCGGTCGTCGAAACAGAAGGCGATCGGCTCAGCGATGTCGGGCTCGGAAACGAAGACCGAAACGTCGAAGCCGTCCGGGATTGACATCTTCGCGACAGCTTCAGCGGGTTTCAGGAAGGGCGCGTCGCTGTCCCTGTGCTGCTTTTTCGGAAGCTGGTTGCGGACTTTCTGTGCAACGCCCGTCGAAACGCACGTCAGCAGAAGAGTTGCTGCGAGATACCAGTGGGGTTTTGCCATGCGAATTTGTTTGAGTATCTGGTTCATTGTGCCATCTCCACTTGTTCGGTCGTTCTCAGATACTTGATCAGGTCAGCTAATTCCTGTTGTTTCATTTTGTCGAACTGCCCTTCCGGCATCATCGACCTGGGCGAAATTTTTCGGATGTCGATGTCTTCTTTGAGAATGACAACTCTTGGCTGCTCGACCGTCTTTAACACAACTCGGATTGCGTCTTCTTCAGCGATCACGCCGTTAAGAACCCGGCCCTCGACGGTGATGATCGAAACCATCTTGTAGCTGGCAGGGACGTCGAAACTGGGATCGACACTGTTCAGGAGGATGTAATCCAGGTTGGCTCGATTCGAACCTGTCAGGTCCGGGCCAATCTTCGCACCGTCTCCATACAGGAGGTGACAGGACGCACATGTCTTCTTGAAGAGGGCCCGACCTCGTGATACGTCGGCGTCAGCGATTCTCGAAGGGGTCAGCAGCTTTTTGTACTTCGCGATGAGCTTCTCACGATCCTGAGCGACCGGTCGCACTTTGCCGAAGACCTTCACGAATTGCTGGCCGAGCAGACTGTTCAAAGACCGTGCAACGTGAGCCGGAATTTCATCCCGGGTAACTCTTTTTTGCTGAACGGCGGTCAGCAATTTCTGAGCGTAACTTTTTCGCGTCGCCAGTGTCTCGACAACCGCCCGTTTGAGGTCCGGATTCATTTTTTCATATCGACTCAGCAACACAGCCGGCGCGGTTGCGTTTTCGACCATCGCATAACCGCGTACGGCATCGAGCGTTAAAGCTGGCTCATCCAGCAACGACTCCAGGAACGCCGACGCTTCATGATTCTGTTGAGTCAGCAGTGACCGCAACGCCGTTCGGCGAACACCAGCCTCGGCAGCCGAATTTTTGAGAATCGCAAGTACTCGTTGCACCGCCTCACGATCGCCGAAGATCTGCGAAAGCTGAGTCGAAAGGTCTCGCACGTTGGTATTGTCACTTTTTGCAAGCCTCGCACTTAACTCGCTCCAGCCTTTCGGAGCGGCCACATTCCGCCGCCCCTCAAGCCCACGCAGCATCCCCTTCAACAATGCCGTGCGAATTCCTGCATCGTCATTCGCCTCCAGCGTTTCAACCAGCAAACCAAGCGACTCCGTCTCGTCGATTGCCTGCGAGTCGAGAGGGTAACTCGTGAGCACAAGCAGAATGCCAGATAGACATGTCAGCCAACGGCAGCATGGGTCTCGGAGCTGAGAACATGAAGTCATGCGATTCATTCTTAAATCCTTCTGCAATAGCGACGAAGCCGAATTCTGATCAGAATCAATCAACGGAGCCCATCCTGATTCTTCGTTTCCGTTTGTTCAATGAAGCCACCAATCCCGTCGCATTGAGTCGCGATGAAAAATGCGGTTGCTTATCCGAGAGTAAATTCGGGGAGCTGGATGATTGCGCCACCCTTCGTGGCTGACTCGTGCGCGGTGATTCCGACGCACGTCCAGTTGGCACTCGTAACCGCGTTGGGTTGCGGATCTCGGTTTTCCAATAGAGCTGTCACAAACTCGTGCACCAAATGAGGGTGCGAACCACCATGTCCACCGCCTTGCAGGAACGACAGGTGCTCGGAGTCGTGAATTTCCTGAGGGAGCGTGAACTTGCGAATCTGCTCCGGCAGCAGGTGAGCGTAATCCGGGACTTCGATCAGTTCAGGAATCTCCGGTTCCGGTTTTTTCGCGGTATGAATCACGTGCGGAGTATTTTCGACCAGCGTCCACTCGAAGCTCTTCGCCGTGCCATAAACATCGAAACTTTCCCGGTACTGACGAGCCACGTCATACAGGCATCGCCACACATGCGCCGTCAGATCGCTGTCCTTCACCTTGACGTGACACGATTCAACAGCGAATTGATTCCCGGACTTCCGGGCGATGTCGTCGCGAACCGTGCCGGACCCAAAGCAACTGACGTACTCGGCCAGGCCATTCACCAATCCAAGGCACGGGCTGACGACATGGGTCGCGTAGTGCATCGGGATCATCTCTTCCCAGTAGCTCGGCCAGCCGTCCATATCCTGGGGATGCGATGCCGCGAGATGCTGAATCTTTCCGAGTTCCCCCTTGTCGTACATTTCTTTAATAAACAGGAACTCGCGGCTGTAGACGACAGTTTCCGCCATCATGTACTTCAGCCCGGTCTCTTTGACCTTCTCGACGATCTGTCGGCACTCGTCGATCGTCGTCGCCATCGGCACGGTACACATGACGTGCTTTCCAGCGTCCAGCGCCTTCAGCGACATCCACGCGTGATCGGGAATCGGGCTGTTAATGTGGACAAAGTCAATCTCCGGATCCGCCAGAACTTCGTCGTAGCTCGTATATCGCTTTTCGATCCCGAACTGATCGCCGGTTTTGTTGAGCTCGGCTTCGTTACGTCGGCAGATCGCCGTGATATTGGCACCAGGGTAAGCGGAATAAATCGGGATAAACTCCGCTCCAAATCCCAGGCCGATCATGGCTCCGTTAACTGTTCCTGTCATTGGTTTCCTTTGCTTTGATGAATGCGTGTCACGTAGATAATTGGAAACAACCATCGATCTATGCTTCAGACGACACCGTCAAAATTTTCCAGGGCGATGCCTCACTGTCATCTGTTCACATGCACAGATTGTCGTCTCTCGGGATTGAGTTTCCATGAGGTTGTGCGCAGAGTACTTGAGGTATTTCACCGCTCCGAACGACAGCCGTAGCGTCTAACCGGGCGTTGGAATGACTGTTAGCTCTACAACCTTTCATCCGATCTCTTCAACAGCGAGGAAACGAAATGATGAGACACTCGTCAACCTTCTCATTGATATGTGCCTTGGTCGTGTGGAGCCAGTTGGTATCAATCGCCCTGGCGCAGGCGTCCAAGCAGGCGAACATCGTGCTCCTCATCTCCGACGATGACGACTACGAACACTTCGGTTTCATGGGCAGCGAGATTGCCCACACACCAACACTCGACAAGCTCGCCGACGCCGGAAC
>CALGTK010000441.1 GCA_937904325.1 uncultured Planctomyces sp. | reverse complement strand
GATCAGCCTGATTAATCTGCTGACCAGTCCATTCTGGAGCCGTACTGTGAACTGGTCGCGATTCCGAATTCGGACACTGTTCGTCTTCGGCCTGTTCGTTGGCGGCCTGATGCTCCCCTTTCCCTTCTCGGTCAGAAGTCCTGCTGTCATCCGTCCAGAAAAAGCACGAAGCGTGTTTGTGCATCAGGAAGCGACTTTGTTGTGGGCTGTCTCGCCGGGCACCGCGGTCGCGGAAGACGATAAACTTGCCACTTTTCAGAGCCGCTCACTCGACAGCGCGATCGTAAAACTTGAAGGCGAGATTGCCTTGCTCGAACAGCGACTCGAAAACTTCGATAGTCGCCGACTGCGTGATGGCGACACGGTGGACGCTCTGATTCCGGTCACGCGGGAACGTCTTCACGAAAAGAATGACGAGCTGCAGCATCGAGTCGCTGATCGCGAGCGGTTGACACTGCGAGCGCCGATTGCCGGAGTCGTCATCCCACCGGAAGCGATTACTATCTCGAAAGAACAGACAACGGAGTCGACAGAACTACCTCACTGGAGCGGTTCTCCGCTCGACGAGGAAAACCTTGGAACAACGCTTGCCACTGGCACGAAATTCTGCCTGATCGGACAACCGGGCCAGTTTGAAGCGATCATTGCCGTTGACCAGGGAGACGTTGAGTTTGTTGTTCCCGGTCAAAAAGTAGAGTTAATGATCGACCACGTCCCGGAAGAAATTGTGACAGGCGAAATTGTCGACATCGCGGAAATTGACCTCGACGTGGCGCCGCGAGCGTTGATCGAACATGATGAATTCCCAACGCGTCTTGACGCCGACGGAGTACCACGCCCATTGGCCACTGCTTACCAGGCACGAGTCCGCCTCGACCCGGTCGCCTCGCAACTCATCGTACGAGCGACCGGATTGGCGAAGATTCGATCGCAGCCGCAATCCACCGGGCAGCGTCTGCTGAGATTCTTCCGGCAGACTTTCCGGTTTCGGTAGCAGAATTTCTGCTACACCCAGATCATCATTCGATCACGAAGTTCGGATGGCACGCGTTTGGCAACAGCTTTCTCAAGCTGGAAATCGTGATAACGCGTGCTGAGATGACCGACGATGATCAGCTCGTTGCGGAACTTGTCCTTCCGCTCGACAAAATCGTCGAGGTGCATGTGTCCGAACTTGTGGATCTTTTCTTTCCTATGTTCCGGACGAAAGAAGGTCAGTTCCGTGATGAGAATCTGAGATTCAAAACACGGTTCGTACCCATCCAGACCGGCCGGCGAAGTGTCTCCTGTGTAACAGACAAGCGGAACGCGAACTTCCGCCGTTACGTTTTCACCCGTCAGCTTACGGTCGCGAATCTCGTTCTGCGGAAGACCGACCAGTTCGGGTTTCAGCTTGCGCCGACGATCCCAAACCTGATAACCAACAGACGGCACGGTGTGCTTCGTTTTAAAAACTGTCACAACGTGCTCGCGAGACAATTCGAACTCGTCGCCCGGTTTGACGCCTTTGAGTTCACAAACCATTCGACCGCGATCAAGACGTTGCCATGCCTGCAGGAGTCGATCAGTGTTCTCAACGATTTCTTCAGGAAGATAAATCGTCGGCGGCTCCATTTTCATCATTCGACGACGAGCGACGTATGCGGGCAGCGCAGCCATGTGATCGAGGTGACCGTGCGTGATGAGGAACGTTGACGTTCCGGTAAATTCCCATGGACTCGCGCCAAGATCGAAGCCAACTTTGAGTTCAGGAATTCGCCAGTAACTCTGCACCGCCGCTCGAGAGTAGCCCTCGATTGTCAGTCCTTTGATTTCGTGCGTTTTGACTGGGAGGTTTTCAACCATGGGAGTAGCAATGACTGTTCTGCAATTCCTGCTGCCGCATTCTCAGATTGCCGGTCAGACAGCCCTGTTGAAAACGTACTGCAGACACAATTCAGATGCCCGCGGTCGCAGAGACATGTTGTAGTGTGAAATTCTGGACGTGCTTCAGTTGATTTTAACTAGTCGCCCGGAAGCGATGCTTTTTGCTTCAGCGTGACAAAGCTTTAAGGCATCGCGAGCCATTGCGCCAGATAGCATGTCAGGCGACTTTCCGGCAATAATCCCATCGACTGCAGCCTGCAATTCTGCTGTAAATGCCGAACACCACTCGCTGCCGCCTTTGAGTTTGGGCGTCGTGACCTTCCTGCCCTTATTCTTAATGAGCGTCACTTGCCGATCGACAACCCACTCTCCGTCGTAAGTTCCTGCGTTGTAGGCGATCGTTGCGTCCTCAAGAAACAATTCAAACCCGTGAGCAAACTCCAAACCTTTTGCGGCGATTCCCCCGCTGACGCATGAGACTGCCAGATCAGGGTCTTCGTAGACATAGTTCGAATGAACATGGTTCACTAAACCGTCAATAAGTGTCCCTTGCGAGAATACCTGCTTTGGAACTCCGCAAAGTGTGCTGATGAAATGGTTGTCGTGGATGTGCAGGTCGATTCCCCATCCGCCGATCTTGCGGAAGTCAGACAGGCTGCTCGACCAGTTGGGCGGCGTAATTACACGGCGGAGATGAGCGGCCTTCAACTTTCCATACTTGCCACTCGCAACTGCCGACAGAGCGAATGCGAATTCCGGAAAGAACGGCAGCACGTGAGCCACCATCAATTGAACGTTGGCCTTCTGTGCAGCCAGAACCATTCGATTGGCGGCCTTCAGATCAAGTGAGATGGGCTTCTCGACCATCACGTTCTTACCGGCTTTGATTGCTTCCAGGGTGACTTGCTCGTGCTGCTCAAGAGGAAGGCAAACGTCGACAAGATCAATATCAGGATCCGCCAGCAGTTCGTGATAGTCTGAGTATGTCTTGATCTTTGATAGATCGTTCAGCGATCCCGGTGGGCCGAAATTTCCCTGGATCGACCGCCAGTCTCCGTCCAGCTTCTTCGGATTTCGAGTTGCGATTGCTGTGACCTTGCCATTCTTCAGTTTCGAGCCGGTAATGCGACGTCGGCCTGACTTCGCATCATCCTTGAACCGATGCGCCCCTTCAAAATGTGTCATCCCCATAAAACCGAGGCCGATGATTCCGATTCTTACCATGCGATTGTTCTCCGTTCTTGTCCGGACCTGACCCCGTTTGGATGTGGCATTTGCTGTAACTGGACCTGCAACACGTTCGCGACAACGGACTTCAGCAGAAGGATGCAGTGGCTTCAAGCCACTGACGTAACGGAATCATGCTTCGGCAGAATCTGGTGGCAGTTTTCAGCGACGAGCACTAGTTCCGCGACGATGACGGCGAGCCACCTGAGGACTCATCTGATGAAGAGGCGTGCCCGGAAGGGCGGTATTGTCACTTTTCGGTCGAGCACCTCACCACAAGTTCAAGGCCGGAAGAGTCCGTCGTGCCCGCCAGAATAAACGCATTCTCGCTCGTCTTATCAGTTTTTGCAAGTGGGGGGTATGGTCGTAAACTCTTTGTAGTAAGTGACTTAATAGCGGGTTTTGGGGCGATATTCGATGCCGCGAATTCTGCAGAATCGCGGAAAATGAATGGACATCCGGTTGTGTCACGTTATCCTGAGCGTCAGTTTGCTCGATATCAGGCTGCGCATGGTGCGCGGTCCAGCCACTTCGATTGGGTGGTACCTTGAAGTGCACGCGGGCGAAATCGTGGACTCTTCCGTTTGGAAGACTACTGCGTGATATCAGATGAGCATGGAAGCAAAGGTGGAACTCTCCAGTGAGGAGGCAACAGAATGTTGGTACTGTCAAGGAAGCCAGGCGAACGAATCCTGATCGGTGATCAAGTAGCGATCACCATCGTACGAATCGGTCCAAACACCGTTCGACTCGGGATTGATGCACCACGTGACATGAACATTGTGCGGGAAGAACTCTGTGCTGAAAAAAGTGAAGAGGCCGAACTGGTCGCTCACCGTCCGACAGCTCCGAGGTAGTCGTTCAATGTAGACCGTTTAAGCAGCCTGCCTTTCTGGGCGGGCTGCTTTGCGTTTCGCGGTGCTTAATGTTGATGTCGAAAACGTGTTGAAAGTCTCAAATACCGTAGGGGAAACAGCCGAGTAGCTGAGATGCTGGCGAAGACGACTCGAGTTTTGGGGCGTGCTCACTCAACAGTTTCAGGATTGATTAGAAATCTTTTGAGACCAAGCGAAGAAGCGGATCGAACTTTGTCCGATCCGCCTTTGGCGAACATGATGTAGCCCTCTGCTTCGCAATGCTCACTGTCGTTGAGCAGGCGCATTCCAGCATCAGGCCCGAGCACACTGACTGCAGAGGCGAGGCCATCTGCCATCAGTCCACTGCGAGCGACGATGGTTACACTGCTTCGCTGGTTGAGTCCAAGTCCGGTCTTCGGATCAACGATGTGCGAAAAACGTCGGCCGTCGATGACGACACTCTGATAAGCATCTCCGGATGTGGCCACGGCCGCGTTGCAAATTTTCAATTCAGGGATCACCGCCGTATCTGAATCCTGATTGTTCGCGGCAGGTGAATCCTGATTACGGTAACGTGGCCGGAGGGCTTCGATGGAAATCACCCAGAAACAGGCATCTGGTGGCGGATCACCGGCCACAATATCCCCGCTGGCGTCGACAAGGGCTCGATTCAGCCCGTGGTCACGCAGAATTCTTAGAGCCTCATCTGCTGCAAAACCCTTGGCAATTCCGCCGAAATCAAGCCGCATCCCCTCTCGCAGCAGCTCCACACTACTGTTCTGAGAGTCAAGCCGGACCAATTCGGTTCCGACCAGTTTCCGCTCGTCCGCAATCCGCTGAGGTTCGGGGATGATTTCTCTCCGCCGAGCTCGCCGCCACAATTTTGTCAGCGGCCCGACCGTTACGTCGAACGCTCCTTCAGTCTCGTCGGATAGCTTCAAGCTTTCAGCAAGAACGGCGACTAGTTCTTTGCTGGCTTTCACGGCACGTCCAGGGCCTGATATATCACAAAGTCGGCGCACCTCGCTTGAACCGTCGTAATCAGAAAAGATCCCGTTGAGCTCGTGAACTCGTGCGTATGCTGCTTCTGCGGCCTTGTTTGCAAGGTCAGAATCCGAGCCGTACACTGACAAGCGAAATAAGACGCCCATTTCGACCCGCTCGAAATCGAAACGTCGAAGGCTGCAATCTTCGCCGGCTGCCTGTGACAAGGCGGAAACTCCAATAAAGAAGGTGCAGCTGAAACTGAAAATCTGCCGAGTAAGTCTGTTCATTGCCCTTGCTCCATCCCCGTCGGAACACACCACGAAACTCTTCGACAATCCTATCTGCTCCGCGAGAGTTCGCATCCGAAAAACATTGGCTCGACTCACGGAAACCGACGATTTATGAAATCTCAATTGTCAATCTCGACATTGGTTTGCGGCATAGCTGTTGTGACGCTGCTCGGCTCAAGCCAGTTGGCCGCAGCAGCCGACAAGAAGGCTGACGAATCTGCAATGAAGCCGTACACCGAGGAAATCTCGGGCGTTGGCGTTAAGTTCGACATGCTGCCGATTCCAGCTGGCGAATATCTGATGGGCAGCCCTGAATCAGAAGCCGACCGGAATGAAGACGAAGGCCCTCAAGTCAAAGTTAAGATTGATCCATTCTGGATGGGTAAGTACGAGGTTACCTGGGACGAGTACGACATCTGGAGTTTCCGACTGGACATCCAACGACGCAAGATCGCTGGCGTCGCAGCGACCAAACGCGACGAAGTGTCTGATGCAGTTACTCGACCAACGCCGCCATACACAGACATGACATTCGGCATGGGGCACGACGGCTACCCCGCAATCTGCATGACACAGCACGCGGCTAAGATGTATTGCCGATGGCTGAGCGAGAAGACCGGTCACTACTACCGTCTGCCGACTGAAGCCGAGTGGGAATACGCGTGTCGGGCAGGCAGTTCGACTGCCTACTCATTCGGAGATGAAGCCGACTTACTCGACGGTTACGGCTGGTTCTACGACAACAGCGACGAACAGTACCACCAAATCGGTAAGAAGAAGCCGAATTCCTGGGGTCTCTACGATATGCACGGAAACGTGTCTGAGTGGGTGCTCGATAGATACACGGCCGACTGGTACGCCAGGGGGGCCAGTAAATCACCGCTCAACGTACCAACAGATATGTATCCGCGAATCGTACGTGGTGGCTCATGGGACGACGATCCTGATGGGCTTCGAAGTGCGTCTCGTTACGCGTCTGATCCGGAATGGAAATACCAGGACCCGCAGATTCCTAAAAGCATCTGGTATCACACGGATGCTCTGCATGTTGGCTTCCGAGTGATGCGCCCGTTGAATCCGCCGGCTAAAGCGGATCGAACGAAATTGAAATTTGATCCTGAGCCTGAAATTGCCGCTCAAGGCCGCGCAGGCTAACGAGTCGAAAGGCATCGATCTTCGCTCTTTTGATTCTAGTTTTCTTTTTTGAATAGCCCTTTCCCCGTTTACATCTGGTTCTGGAGACCACCATGACTGACAAGACCCCGAATACCGGCTCACGCCGAGACTTCATGAAGTCGTCCACCGCCGCTGCTGCCGGAGCAAGCGCGTTCGCCAGTCTAGCTCTTCCTCGTGGAGCCTTCGCTGGAAACGACGATACAATCCGAGTCGCTCTGGTCGGAGCTGGTGGCCGCGGAACGGGAGCCGCTCAGCAGGCTCTGAGCACCAAAGGCTCAGTTAAACTCGTCGCCATCGCCGATGCTTTCCAGGATCACATCGACAAGAAACTTCCAATTCTTCAGAAAGCCCACGGTGACCGAGTCGCTGTCGACAAGGACCACCAGTTCACAGGCTTCGACGCCTACAAAAAAGTCATGGCGATGTCAGAAGTCGATCTGGTCATCCTGGCCACACCTCCAGGTTTCCGACCAATTCATGTCGAAGCTGCCGTCGCTGCTGGCAAGAACGTCTTTATGGAAAAACCAGTCGCAACGGACGCACCTGGCATTCGCAAAGTTCTGGAAGCAGTCAAAATCGCGAAAGAAAAAGACCTGAAGATCGGCGTCGGCCTGCAGCGGCATCACCAGAAGACCTATCTCGAAACACTCAAGCGAGTCTGGGACGGTGCCATCGGTGATGTCGTCGCTATGCGTTGCTACTGGAACGGTGGCGGCGTCTGGGATCCTCGCAAAAACCGCGATCAGGTCAGTGGCGAAATGGAGTACCAGCTTCGCAACTGGTACTACTACACTTGGCTGTGTGGCGACCACATTTGTGAGCAGCACATCCATAATCTTGACGTTTGCAACTGGCTGAAAGGCAACAGCCACCCGGTTGAATGTCAGGGCATGGGCGGTCGGCAGGTTCGTACCGACAAGAAGTACGGAGAAATCTTCGATCACTTCGCTGTTGAGTACACCTATGACGACGGCGCGAAGATGTTCAGCCAGTGCCGGCACATCCGTGGCTGCCAGAACAGCGTCACAGAGCACGCTCACGGCAGTAAAGGTACCGCAAACATCAGCGGCGCTAAAATTACTGGCGAAAACGCATGGGACTACGGACGTAAGACTCCGAAGAACAACCCATACCAGACTGAGCATGACGACCTGTTCGCAGCAATTCGCAACAACACGCCGTACAACGAAGGCGAATACGGTGCAAACAGCACCCTGACCGCAATTATGGGACGCATGGCCGTATACGGCGGCAAGACGGTGACGTGGGAGCAGGCACTTAACTCACAGATCGATCTCATGCCGGAAACCTACACCTGGGACACGATTCCAAAGGTCACTCCGGACGAGAACGGTGTCTATCCGCACGCTATTCCTGGCGTCACGAAGACTGTCTAACTGATTTTATTGTTTAGAAAGGGACGACCTGCGTTGGCCCTTTGATAAACATGGCGACTACAAAGGCTTGCCGGAAGACGCTTCCGGCAGGCCATTTCTTCTAAGCTTGATCAGCTCACGCTGAGGCTTTCGCCTGATACCACACTGCCCGGGGTCAACTTCGGATGGTTGAACTGACTAACGACATCATTGACTACCAGGCACTGACTGAGCAGATTCGTTCTAACCAGGCGGGCGCCCTCGTGCTTTTTCTGGGTACGGTCCGAGAAATGACGGACGGGCGTCAGACTCTGGCACTCGACTATGATGCGTTTCCAGAAATGGCAGTCGCCAAGATGGAAGAACTTGAAGCCGAAGTCCGAGAGCGCTGGTCAGTCACCAGCGTTGGGATCGTTCATCGACTTGGACATTTGGAACTGGGTGAAATCAGTGTCGCCGTTGCTGTCAGCAGTCCACATCGTGAGCTTGCATTTGAAGCTGGTAAGTACCTCATCGACACACTCAAGATCACAGTGCCCGTCTGGAAGAAAGAAAACTGGTCAGACGGCAGCACTGAGTGGGTTCACCCTGTGACGGGCGAGCCCGCGACGGAAGTTCTCTCCACAAAGCCGCTGAACAACTGATCCTGCTCTTTCGAAACGAATCTCACATCTCGGCCGCCCCAATGCCCGACAAACTCATCGATACCTTTGGTAGAGTTCACAACAACCTGCGCATCAGCGTGACGGATCGCTGCAACATTCGCTGTTTCTACTGTATGCCGGCCGAGAATGTCGAGTTTATGAATCGAGCGGAGCTGCTCAGCTTCGAAGAAATCGAACGGTTCGTTAGCATCGTCGCGCCGCTTGGGGTCAACAAGTTGCGGCTCACCGGTGGAGAACCACTCGTCCGTCGCGACCTGCATCAGTTGATCAAAAAACTGGTCAGCATTGACGGGATTTCGGACGTTGGCCTCACCACAAACGGCATCCTCTTCGGTGAACAGGCCCAGCAACTGTTTGACGCCGGACTCTCTCGAGTAAACATCAGTCTGGACGCTCTCGATGCGGATCGATTCAAAGAAATTACGCGGCGTGAAGGCTACGAAAAAGTTATTGAGAGCATTCACATCGCGAAAGAGGTCGGGTTCGATCCGATCAAGTTGAACGCTGTTTCAATTCGCGGTATGACCGAGGATCAAATCGTTCCATTCGGTCGCTTCGCACGCGATACCGGCGTTGATGTCCGATTCATCGAGTTCATGCCGCTTGATGCTGACAACGCCTGGGAACGCGACAAAGTTTTATTCGCTTCAGAAATCGTCGAGTGCCTCACGCGGGAAATCATGCCGCTGGTCCCGCTCAGCGAACACGATCCCAACGCTCCAGCGACTGACTTTCAATTCGAAGACGGCATCGGCAAGGTCGGCTTCATTGCCTCCGTCAGTCAGCCGTTTTGCAATAACTGCAACCGCTTCCGAATTACCGCCGACGGCAAACTTCGGAACTGTCTCTTCAGCCTGGCAGAAACCGATCTCAAGTCCATGCTTCGTGACGGAGCAGAAGACTCATCGATTGTCGATGCCGTCCGAGCTTCAATTGCGGACAAGAAAGAGGGCCACGAGATCAACACGGCAAAGTTTATCCAGCCTGATCGCCCGATGTACTCAATCGGTGGCTGATCAGGATTCAAATTTTGCCGAGTATCGTCATCGTCGGATTTTTATTCAGAACACGCGATCTTGCGATGACTGCCACGCCTTCACATACTCATCCCTTGAATGTTGCTCTCAAGGGATTCGTGACATGAAACAGATCCTGTTCACCATTGCCGCCTGCAGCGTTTTCTTTGCTGTCGATCTCTCAGTTTACGCACAGCCAATGGTGGTCACTACGACTCCGCTGCAATCAAACGGTCACCGTTTCTTCGAATCAACGAACATGAACTGGTCGATGAGAGGCCCGAACTTTTTCGCCACCTTCGGCGGTCCCAATATCGGAGCTCCACGTTTTGGTGGCTACAACCCGCACGCTGGAAGTTCATCCGGTTGGACGTTCAATTCGGGAAAATTTTTCGGCAACTTCAAGTTCAACTTCTGTCAAGGCTACGAGCGGTTGAGCGCAACGACAGTTCCGTTCCTGACTACCATGAACGGCCAAACCGGGCATTTCTTCAGTGGAGTGCGCAGGCCTTTGGTTTATTCGCTCGTTCCCGTCGCTCCACCTGGCGGAGCATTCTTCTCGACGGCAGACCCCGCATTGCACCGGCAATTCAGGCGATCAGGTACTCTGGCAGAACGAGTCCTGCGAGGAGACCTGGTCCTGCCGACGTCCAGACAACGCGAAGTACCTGGAGTGTCGTTTAGTCAATCGCAAGGCAAGCAATCTGGCAAGAGTCCAGAGACCGACCGTATGAATGCCGCATACGCCTGGTTTCAAACCTCTCCGCGTGTAGATCAAAAAACCGGAAACGATAGCGGTTTAGATCGTCTCTCAGTGGAGCCAGTTGTTACGCACGTTGAGAAGCTTCTCTCGAACCAGTCTGATGAGGTTGCCATTCCGATAAATACCGCTGCTGGCAGCGATGCCGTTTTGAAGTTGTCGTCGAATAAGATTGCCGAGGTTTATCTTCAGAAAGGTTTCGATGCCGTTGAAGAGAAAGATATCGCAACAGCAAGGTTTCTCTTTCGACTTGCTTCGGAAAAGGCATCGGGTGCGCTACTGAAAACGATCCAGAAGCAAATCACGAAGTTCGATAACGAATAATCTTTCCGAGTAGTGCCGTGTCGACATTTTGAATGTAGATGTCGAACCGGAAAACACATCACGCTGTGTGAATTCTCTGCTAACCCTCATGGGCGACCCTTTCCGTGAAGATCCTTCTAGAGATTTCGGTTCTGATGTGTGGCCTGTTTCTCTGGGGGGTCTATGACTACCGTCGTGTCCCAAAGAAACTTACGGAGGAGCAACGCAAAAATCTCAAGTCGATTGCCAAAGCCTGGGATGTAACTCCCGAGGAACTGCAGAACCGAATTGTCCCAAAAGTCATCATGGCTGTAAGTGGCGGTGTCGGAGTGGCCTGCTTTGTGGGGTCGCAGCTTATGCGTTGAGCGGTGATTGCGAATTCTGAGATTCTTGTTCAGGCCGCGATGACGATCCAGTTTCTGTTGAGCAGGTCGAGCTCAAGTTGAAATGAAACGTAACACAAGCGCAGTGTTTCAAGGTCTGATGAATCCGCCAGAGACTGACAGTAATTGCGTGCGGCTCGTTTCGATCTGCTCGGTATTTCGAGCGGTATTCCACAGCTTTCGCATGTCGTACAGTGATAACGCATTTTGTTAAGTTTGAGGCTGCCTGCTGCTAACCGTAAGTTGGTCAGTATACGTACGTGCAGGAAAGGTTCGAAGGTGCATTCGCGTCTTGATCAGTGAGCCGATCAGCCGGGCAAGAGCGACTCCAATAGTTTGGCAACGGCATCGGTTGTTTCGGCGATGTCAGTTTGCAACTGTCTGGTGTGGTTTCCGTAATTGAGACGACGTGCGAGGTAAGCGAATTCTTCTGTTTCGAGGGCGGGAATCGCAAGGTCTCGGGCATCACCGCGAACCATCCGGAGAGCGTCGATCAGGCGGCGCAGGAAGACATAGCTACTGAGTAGGCCTGCGAATTGCTCGTCGGTAATGATCTCGTATTTGTGAAGAGCAGTCAGGGCATCGGACGTCCCGCTTTGCCGAAGTTTCGGTAACGCGTTGCCGTGGGTGATCTGGAGAGCCTGAACCAGGTACTCGCAGTCAACCAGACCGCCGGGACTCAGTTTAGCGTTCCACACTCCTGGTTGAACGAGTTGGCGGAGTTGACGTTCACGCATGGCTCGAAGAGCGTTTATGTCGAATGGAGTGTCTGTGTAAACGAGTTTGTCTCGGAGTTGAATGACTCGCTGGCCGAATTCTTCGTCGCCAGCGATCGGTCGCATTCTGACGAGGGACTGCCGTTCGTAGGGCCAGGCAGGACCACAAGGAGTGAAGTAGGTTTCAAAGGCGTCGAGCGAAACTGCCAGTGGTCCTGCGTTACCGTACGGTCTCAGGCGAAGATCGATTTCAAAGATTCCCTTGCGGCGAGCCAGAATAGTTCCAGTGAAAGACTCGACAAGGTGGATGTAGAACTCCGACGCGGTGATTGGATTGTCGCCGTTCGTATGTCCTTCCGCTTCATAAACGAACATCAGCTCAATGTCGGATGCGAATCCGAGTTCTCGACCGCCGGCTTTGCCGAGTGCAAACACTGCTAGTTTGTTTTCTGAATGCCTTATGCCTTGGTCTGCGATGAACGGACGACCGTGTCGGGCCGTGAGCTGATCGACGCTGATGTTGAGTGCCTGTGATGTCACCGCTTCTGCGACGTCGGTTAATTCTTCAGAGAACTGGCCGAATTCGCAGATATGGCCAGCGATGTGTCGCATGTCGACTCGAAACATCTCTCGATCCTTAAAATCGTTGAGGCAGTTACGTTTTTCCTTGTTTGATCGGATGTTCCTGAGTTGTTCAGCCAGGTCGGTCTCCAGTTGTTCGCGAGTACGAGTAGCCGTCACGCCCTCAACGTCGCGCAGGACAGGAAACAGATTGTCGTGTTGCAGCCTGAGAAAATCTTCCCAGAGGAAGTCGCTAACGCCGAGAAGTTTTGCCAGTGACTCCAGAACTTCTCGACGGTCGAGTGATGCGAGTTCTTCGGCCCAGTCTGGACGTTCGAACAGCCGTTCCAGCAGTTGTCCAAAGTGGAGCAGGGCGTTCTGCGGGTTCGGAGACTGCGGCAGCAGGTGTGTGAAGTGTTTGACAAGAACGACAGCCGCTCGAAGTCGAGACTGCATTTCCGGACGCAAGATTTTTGTGCCGTCCTGCCGGGCGATGAACAACGTGTCGAAAGCTCGGTCGCCCAGTGAAGTTAGAGTTACGCGGTGGATGTCGTAGCCCAGTAGCGTGAGCGAGCTGGTCAGTTCGTAGATGAAACCTCTTGTGTCTTCAGCCATGATTTTCAGCACGGTAAAGCGGTCGGACTGGTCGTTGTCGATGTCGATGTCGATCGGCAGGAGTATTCCCGGCGTGGCCGATGCGTCGGCGAATGCCTGTGCGACTTCTTCGACGAGTCGTGCTTGAGCCTTACGAAGCTGGTCGTCTCGAACGAGCGTGACAAGAGCAGTCAGGTCGGCCTGATAGTTCTGCCAGATTTCAGTCGGTGTGTTGTCACCCGGCGGGCTCAGCGTAAAGACGTCGACAAATTTCTGGGCGGCAGTTGGCAGGTGGTCGGGGCCTGACTGGGCGGACGAGTCTTCCAGAATATGATCAGTCGTGAAGGCGTTGCCGCTGACGATGTCGAATCCGTGTGCAAAGAGAAGCCCGCAGACCATTGCCAGATCGCCGGTTTGATCGTAGCCGCAAACAGTCAGTTGAACTCGATTGCCCAATGCAGGTTCGGCTTCAACGAGAATCGGTTGTTCGGGGCTAAGTGCGTCCAGAATTCTGGCGTGGCTTAGTATTTCGTCTCCTGAGAATACTTTGGCATAGGACGGCTCCATCGCGTCGGAGTGGCGCGGACGCCTGCTGGATGTTGGCGTGCTGGTCGATGTTTCGATGGTCTCTTTCGATTCTGTGTTTTCGATATATCGCAAAAAGATCGTGCGGACTTCCGTGCAATGCTGGCTGTAGCTGGCAAGGAAGGCGTCAGCGTTTGGAAAGTCGAGACGGCGTGCCAGGTACGCGAGTTCTCGTTCGTCTTTAGGTAGAGTATGGACTTGCTTGTAGTGGAGCAGTTGGAGGGTGTGCTCGATTTTTCTAAGCAACAGGTAAGCAGTAGTCAGTTGTCGGAATTCGTCAGCTCGCAGGAAATCCAGATCTGCCAGACGCACCAGACCGTCGAGTGTGCCTATGCTGCGTACGTGCCGGTTTTCGTGGCCGTGGCGGAGCTGCAGGAACTGGGTGACGAACTCGATGTCGCGGATTGATCCCTGACCGGATTTGACTTCGCCGAATCCCCTGCCTTTCTTCTTGAGCCCAGACTCGATCTTCGCCTTCATCGTTCGAATGTTTTCCCGTACGGCGTCGACGGATGCTTCAAACAGAAGATGATCGGCCCGTTTGAGGAATTCGAAACCGATCGAAAGCGTGCCCGCAATCGGACGAGCTTTGAGCAAAGCCTGCTTCTCCCATAGTTCGGCATTGTTGGCTAAGTAGTCGACGAAGCTATCTGCCGTGGTGACAAGTGGTCCGGAGTGCCCCCACGGTCGCAGCCGCATGTCGACTCGGTAAAGAAAACTGCCTGATACCGAGTCTGTAAGGCCACGAATGAGTCGCTGTCCGGCTTCCCAGTAGCGGGCTGCATTGTCTCGCGACACGAACACGAGGTCGATGTCGGAGCTGTAGTTAAGCTCCTCACCGCCCAGTTTACCGAATGCCAGCACGACGAATTCGTCAACTTTGACGGCAAGGTCCGTGCTTACAATCGAAAGAGCTGTCTGGACAATCGCGTCGGCCAGAAGCGAAAGCTGTATCGTGACCGACTTCAGATCGAGCAGGCCAAAGTTGTCGCATGCGCTGATGCGGAGAAGCTCCCAGTGCTGGTAAGTGCGAAGGGTTTTAAACTTCTGCTGAGAATCTACGACAGTAGCCAATGCCTGTTCGGCCTCATGACGGAACTCCTCGCGACTTTTGAAATCGGCGATGCGTTTGTGCTGGGTCAGACGTTCAAGATACTCGGGATTTTGTAGGAGGATCTCGGTCAGAAACTGGCTGTTGACGAAGAGCTTGACGAGGATCTCGATTGCGCGTGGATTGTCGGCGAGGAATTTAAGGGTTCGAGCCGGATCGAGTGCTGACTGAATGAAGCGTGCAAGGTTGAGGACAGAACTGTCGGGGTTGGCCGATTCTTCCAGAGCAGCCAGCAGCATCGGTAATGCTGCAGTTAGTGCTTTTTGTCTAGAGTTAGTCGTGCTGATTTCGAGTAGTCGTGTGTGGGCCGTTTTCCAGTCCGCAAAGCCTACTGGTGAAAGCAGTACCTCGATGTCCGCATCCGAGACATCCTTTTGAAGAAGTTGTTCGGTTTTCAGGGATGACATGCGATGAAATATTGCCTGCAGGCTGAAAGTAAACGTAGACGAGCCACGGAAGTACTGACGGCAGTTTAGCCGGTCAGCGAGACTGCGGCAGAGTTCAACTGAATGATCGTTTTGTTTTGCCTAGAATGTGACGCTGCATTTACTGAACACTGATCGACGCTAATCTTCACTGATAGATAGTCAGACTGGTTTGTCAGGTCGGATATTTTTCTCCTTGATGTGCGTCAATCAGCGAAGATTTAGTGTTTCACTTGTTCTGCTTCGGTCTTTGCATTTCATGTGTTTAGTTCTGGTGGTCGCAGATTAAAAAATCTCGCCACTGAGTTCCCTCTTGCGTTAGAAGAAGCAATGCCCGCCAGCTTGCCGGTCATCTTTGCCTTCGGTTTTGCAACTCCGATGTTACTCGGCGGGTTGGTGCTGGCGGGGATTCCGGTTTTGATTCATCTGTTTCACAAGCGGCGCTACGTCGAGGTCGAATTCGGGGCGATGCGGTTTCTGATCGCGGCAACTCGCAAACGCGCAAGGCGGACTCGGATTGAGCAATTAATTCTGCTGGTACTCCGAACGCTGGTGCTGATTTTACTTGTTCTGGCGCTGGCTCGGCCTCATTTTGAGACCGGCGCAGGGCTGTTGACGGTTGATCAGCCAACGCATCGGATCGTCGTGGTCGATACGTCTTTCAGTATGCAGCTCGGTAAGAATTCGGAAAGTGATACTGGAACGAGCGTCGAGCGGGCTCGCGACGCGGTCCGGCGGCTGGTTAAGAATGGCCGTCGCGGCGATGCATGGAATCTTGTTCGCATTTCGGGACGTGAACCGTTTGGAGTCATCAATCTGGCGGCCTTTAATTCGGAAGCCGTACTGGATGAAGTTGCGGCATTGTCTACAACTGATTCTGCGGGCGATCTGGCGGGGGCTTTTGAGACTGTTCTTATAATGCTGAAGCAGGCTCCCGAGATTACTCGAAAAGAAGTCGTCTTTGTGAGCGATCTTCAGGCATCAATGTGGGACCCCGAATCGTCAACGCAGAAACGCCGACTTCGGGGACTGGCTCGGAAGATTGGTGAGTCGGCTGTTGTATCGATCGTCAATACAGGCAGCGTTGGAGTTCGCAACCTGGCGGTGACGGCTCTGGATTTGGACCCCGGAGCGGTGGCGATCGATCAACCGGTATTGTTCCGGTCACTCGTCCGGAATTTTGGCGAGTCGGTGCTGCGTGGGCACGTAGCAGAACTGCTGGTTGACGGACGTTTGATTGACACAAAACGAGTCGATTTGCCACCGGGGATCGACGTCCCGATCAACTGGCCGCACACGTTTCGTGTTGCGGGTGAATTTCGTGTCGAAGTTCATCTTCAGGATGATCCGCTGCCGGTTGACAATCGTCGCTGGCTGACCGTTCCTGTTCGTGAAGAGTTGTCTGTTCTGCTGGTAGATGGAACTCCTTCCGGCCGTGACAGGGATTCGGCCACGTACTACGTCTCGCGAGCATTGGATCCGTCGACGTTGGAAGATTCATCCGGCGCATTTGTCCGCCCACGAATCATTGCGGAAGGCGAATTGCCATCGGTCAGTTTAGCTGCGTATGACGTGGTTGTGTTGTGTAATGTGGGGTTGCTGACCGAATCTGAAGCGACAGTACTTGAATCATTTGTCCGCAGTGGTGGCGGACTGGTCGTGCTGCCAGGTGACCGGATAAATATAGACAGTTACAACCAGAGACTGTTTCGCGACGGCGCTGGTATTCTTCCGGCTCGACTGGGGGAGTTTAAAATTGTCGAGAAACGTGACGAGGTGCTGACGTTCGATGCTCGTGGATTTGAGCATCCGCTTGTACGTGCATTTCGAGGTAATTCCGGGGCGGGGCTGGAATCGACGATGACGCAGAAGTACGTGTCGCTTTCTCCGAACGGCTCTGCAACCGTTGGGCTATGGTTCAGTGACGGTGCTCCGGCTTTGGTTGAATCAGCATCCGGAATGGGCCGGGTGATTCTTGCGGCGACGAGCGCAGATGATCGATGGGGGACGTGGGCGATCTGGGCTCCCAGTTTCGTCCCGATCATGAATGAAATGGTACTTCACTCCATTTCCGGTCGCTGGAAGAATCGCCAGTTGGGCGTTGGCGAGCCCATCCTGACAACCTGGCCCGCTCGCGTGTTTGACATGCCAGTAGCAGTACGTCCGCCTGAAGGGCCAGAAGTTGTGATTAGCCTGCAGGACAGCGGAAATGTCGTTGCGGCATCTTTCGATAAAACGGACAAGGCCGGGGTGTACGAGCTGAATCTCGGGTCACCGATAAACCGCAAAGAACTTTATGCGGTCAACATCCAGGCGGCGGAAAGTGATCTCACTCTCGCCGATTGGCAGACGCTTCAGACTGAGTTGTTCCCTGAAGTCGATGTGCGAATCTGGGACTCCGAATCACCCGGCTTCGAATCCGTTCGACCAGAGTTGCGGTCTGGGCTGTCATTGCTAACGCGGAGTCTTGCGTGGACCGTCCTTGTTCTGCTGCTGATCGAACCGCTCCTGGCCTGGCGATTTCTTCCAGGTGTCATGGTGCTGGGAGTCGCGGGGGCGTTGGCTCTGTCGCTTCCGACGCTTGGCTGGCCGGTGGTCGTTGTTCTTGCACTTGCGTTGGCCGGTGCCGTTACTTTCTGGAGTCGGCGTCGGTTGCTGAATGCTTCGAGGTAAGGATCGCTCGCTCGAAGTTCTGTGGAAGCGAGATGCCTCTTGACGAGCTTATATTTGAGCAGTTGGTCAGTCTTCTACATTATTTGTAGTGGTTGTGCTGATCATTTCGAGCGACCATGCGTCTATATTTCCTCCTGCAGTGTTTCTAACTCGCCAATGCGACGATCGTTAAAAAATTGGCGGGTTATGGAACTGAGTTCGTTTTCGGCGACGTTCAGCCAGTTGCCATGTTTGAGTGTGTATCAGAATTCGCTGCGGCGAATCAGTGCGCGGGCCTTTGCGGGTTCACATGCTTCGTAAAACGCTCTTTTGGTGTGCGTGTTGAGGTTATCACAAACCAGGATGATCTTTATCGCAATCCGCGTCGCAATCTTCCAGATGGGAGGCCACCTCTTACGCCCAGTCTCTCTTTGTTTGACGCTTTCGGGCGGTCGCCTGACGCCAGCCCGATAGAGGTTCGATGATCATGAAAATGGAAGCAGTGCCGGCCCGTTCGTATTCGTAACAGATCACCGGGCAAGTGAAATCGTACGGTGTTTCCAACGTTTCCAGCAGGTTCTCCATGTTCTCGGCAAATTAAGCGTCGGATTCAGGCGGGATCACCCAGTACTCGATCTTTCGCCTGGTCATGCCATTTGTTTCAACACACCTCGAACAGTCTCGTGACTAATTGCCTCATCAAATTTCAATGCAACAAGCTGGCGAGCCAGCAACCGAAATGTACAGTTTGAGTATCCTTTGGGAGCTTGACCCAGACACAACACGAGGACCTTCGCTTCCTGCCTGCCATATAAGAAGCTGACAAAGAATTTAATTTGATGGCTGTATTTTACCTGACTCTTCAGCTTCCCACGGTAGTTGTGCGATAGCCTCTTAGCGTGTTTATTGGTGGGTATGGTCGGAGATGGCTTGCGATCCAGAGTCTGCTCGAAACTTCACCACATCCGGATCAGGACGCTCACTTTCCGAATTGTTGACTGGAATCTGATCTCAATCTCTCGTTGCGTATCCTTGTGCCCATCGTGGGCGGCTGAAGAATGATTTCAGTCAGCAGGATACGCCATCTTTCTTCAACATCTCAGGCTACGAGTTCTGACCGTAACGTGGCGGTTCTCTGGTATTCTCTCCGATTAAATCTCCAAAACCACCGTAGAGTGTCGCTGAATCTCGAACTCGTCCGATACCAACAGCGACTGATGATTTGTCAACAACCCCGGAGTTTCCAGGGACAACTGGAGCATCGATTGACAGGCGTTCGAAACGTTGATCGTTCAAGGAATCAGATTGTGTCGTTCAGGTGTGATTTCTAATGATGCTTCTCGAACCGGGCCGTTGGAGATCGTCGAAAGTCATTCCCAGCTAATCGGTTGAAGATCGTGGGAGGCGTCGGTATCTTCCCAGCCTGTATGGTCCTGCCTGCGGTGGGATTCCGCTGAGAATCTATGCGTCGAACGTGCATTGGAAGCACTCGGCATACTACATAAGTGCTTAACTGATAAGATGATCGAGCATTATAATGGCAGATGAAACTAAACTTGTCGCTGAAAAACGGGATCAGACAGGGACTTCACACTCTCGCCGATTACGGTGGGAAGGCAAAGTTCCTGTAAATCTGTGTGGACTTGGTCAGGAAAGTGTCAGTTTGACTATTTCTGGTGGCGATCTGAAGCCATTTGTCGTTTCGGGTTCGCAGGTTTGCGATCTGGTTATCGACGGAACGGAGCAGAAAGTGATCGTCAAGGAAGTGCAGTGGGACACGTTCCTGTTGCATATTCTTCACGCTGATTTCCAGCGGGTTGACCCAAAGGCACGGGTCGACCTTGAGATTCCAGTGGCCACTCGCGGATCGTTGAACGAGGGCGTTCTCGATCATGTCCTGCACGAGGTCAGCGTCAACTGTCCGGTCTTCAACATTCCTGAAAAAGTTGAGGTCCGCATCGGATCGCTGAAGATTGGCGATGAAGTTACGATTGCTGATCTAGCTTTTGACGGTGATCTGGAGTCTGTTTTACCTAGTGACACTGTTGTTCTGAGAATCGTCGAAGCTCAGGATGTTGAGATCGTTCAGGAAGACGTAGGGGCTGCTGTCGAGCCGGAAGTCATCGGACGTAAGGTCGAAGACGAAGAGGGTGGCGAGTAGTCCTCGGATTTTGCGGTGGGATGAATAATGAAGCTGATCGTTGGGCTAGGGAATCCCGGTCCTCGATATGACAAAACCCGACATAATATCGGGTTTGAAATATTGAATGCTTTTGCGGATCGACACTTTTTCCCCACGGCGAAGTCGCGATTCGATGGGCTGGTAACAGACCAGTCGGTAATTGGAGAGAAGGTCGTTCTGCTCGCTCCGCAGACTTATATGAATACGAGCGGAAAGAGTGTTCGGCAGTGTGTTGACTTTTACAAGATTGATCACGACGACGTGCTGGTTGTGGTTGATGATATGAACTTGGATGTCGGTCGGATGCGAGTTCGTGCATGTGGCTCAGCGGGCGGTCAAAAAGGGCTGGCCGACACGATTCGACATTTGGGTACAGATGAAATTTCCCGACTAAGAGTGGGAGTAGGTCGTCCTCCGGGACGAATGGCTGCAAGCGACTATGTCCTGCAGCGGTTTTCAGAATCTGATCGACCACTGGTCGATGTTTGTGTTCAGGAAGCCGTCGATGGATTAGAGATTTGGATCAAGGATGGGCTTGAGAAGACGATGAACGTCCTCAACCCGTCGAAAGAGCCAAAGCCTAAGAAACAGCGAATTAAAAAAGGAAATGCTCAGCAGAGTGGCTCGGACGATTTGCCAATGGAAGGTGATTCGACCACAACCCTATCCGGGCGGGAATCTGCTGGGGAAAGTTCGAATTGACACGATCTGGCATTAGCTGGAGTGTCGCATTGACAGGGGTAGAGTCTTGGCGATCAATCACTACGAAGGAATGTTTATCCTCGACAGCGGGCGTTTCGGAGCGAGTCCGGAAGCCGCAGCTACAGAGGTTACTGGGATCATCGAAAAAGTCGGCGGTACCGTCTCTGCACACCGCCCTTGGCAGGATTCCAAGCTGGCGTACCCGATCAACGGGCACCGTAAAGGTCTCTACTATCTTGTATTCTTCACTGCCGAGAGTACGGGTGTGAATGAGATTAACGGTATCGTTAAACTTAATGACAATGTGTTACGGCACCTTGTCCTTAGTCATGAAAAAGGCCTGTACGACCAGATGGTCGAAATGGTCGGTGGCGAGGCATTCAGGGCAGTTGAATCCGACGTTGCGAGCGAAAAACCTGCAAAAGCGGAAGGTGAGAAGCCTGCAGATGCTGATGGCGTCAAACCTGATGAGGCTGCTGTAGAAGGGGCTGAAGTCGAAGCTGCCACAGTAGAGTAGGCCGCGACTGGTTCTGTCCGGGACGTTTTGGAGATTTTGCCTTTTTGAGTATTTGGAGGATCACACGGAATGGCTAGCTTTAACAAAGTCATCCTGATGGGCAATTTGACTCGTGATCCAGAGGTTCGGTACACGCCTTCCGGGACAGCTGTTTCAGAAGTTGGTTTAGCAGTTAACCGAACCTGGTTCGATAAACAGACGAATCAGAAGAAGGAAGAGGTAACTTTTGTTGATGTCACCCTTTGGGGGCGTCAGGCCGAAGTTGCTGGTGAATATCTGGGTAAGGGAAGAGGCGTTCTAATTGAGGGACGCCTTCAACTTGACCAGTGGGATGATAAAGAGACCGGGCAGAAACGCAGCAAGCTGCGAGTTGTCGGTGAGAACATGACGATGCTTCCGGGACGTGGGGACGGTGGTCCGCAACGCAGCGGGAGTGGACAGGATTTCAATACTGGTGGAGCACCGGCTACGAACCCTGCACCGGCTACGAACCCTGCACCGGCTGCGAACTCTGCACCGGCTACGAATAATACTACATCTGATTCTGCCGGCGGTGGGTTTGAAACCGGCGGTGGGAGTGCTCCTCCGGACGACGATGTACCATTCTGATATTTGAGACCGTGTCGGCCACTGGAAGGCCGCACTACTGAATGCGACCTGCCGAGCAGGATCAAACGCTTCAGGCAAACAGAGACATTTCATTCAGATTAGAAGTGTAAGAGACATGCCCAGGAAAAACCGAATCAAAGCGATCCCTGGTACTCGACGACGAATGTCGGAGCTGCTACTTGCAGAGACTGTGCCGAACCTTGGAGCACAGGGTGAGATTGTTCGCGTTCGAGCAGGATTTGCTCGCAACTATCTTGTCCCGCAGGGACTGGCAACGCTTGCGACTGACGAAAACAAGGCGGCGGTCGAAGAGCACAAGAAGGCTCAGGCGACCGCCCGTAAGGATCAGGTCAAGACCCTCAAAGAACTAGCCGAAGCCGTTGGCAAGTACAGCGTGACTCTGGAAGCTCATGCCAATAAAGAAGGGCATTTGTACGGGTCGATTCTGGCTGGCGATATCAGCGCTCAGTTGAAGACTGCAAACTTCGCAATCGAACCAAATCAGGTTCGGCTGGAAGGACCGTTGAAGGAAACTGGCATGTACACTGTCAAAGTGCAGCTCGATCCAGAAGTTGACACTGAAGTCAAAGTCTGGGTTGTTCCAAAAGCCGGAGCTGCCGAATAGTTTTGACACAGGCTTCCACGACCGTGTGATGCGGACCGAATTTTTATAGACTCCCAGCCCGATCGCTCATTTGCGGTCGGGCTGTTTTTGTTCATTCTTTGGGCGTTCCAGTAAACTGCAGATGTGCGATGTTGTATCGATGCAAGTTCTGGTTTGGCTCTGGATTTCCATGTTGCTCAGGTTTTCTTTCGGAAATGGATTGGCATGGATAACCGGCGAACCCTTCGTGAATCGTTTACTGGCAAACTGCCCCCGCAGAATCTCGAAGCGGAGCAGGGGGTGCTTGGCAGTATTCTGCTTTCACCCGAAGCACTTGATGATGTCGTTGAGGTTCTGCGCCCGGATCACTTTTACAGCGAAGCGAATCAGAGAATCTTTGAAGCGATCATGCGTCTGCACGAACGTGGTGTGAAGGGCGATGCTGTTACGTTGAGCGAAGAGTTGGATCGAAACGGCGATACGGAAGTCGTCGGCGGAGATCAGTATCTGATTCATGTACTGGAAGCCGTACCGAACGCGGCACATGCGAGGTACTACGCAGACATTGTTCGAGATCGATGGATTCAGCGGACGCTCGCCAATTCGTGCAATGAGATCCTCGGCGAGGTATACGACGGCGGAAAAGATACAGAAGACGTTCTGGCCAGTGCAGAGCAACGAATCTTTTCGATTCTTGAGCAGCAGGAGCATGTCGAGAAGATGAACCTGCACGACATCCTGATCGACACTTTCGATCGGATTAACGCGAGGTTGGAGACCACCGGGGATGTTACCGGCCTGACGACAGGTTTCGCGGATCTGGATAAGCTGATGAACGGTCTGCAGTCGACCGAGCTGATCATTCTGGCGGCTCGACCGAGTATGGGAAAAACAGCGCTCGTCTGTAACATCGCCGAAGGTGCCGCCGAGTCTGGAGCACCTGTGCTGATGTTTAGTCTGGAACAGTCGAAACTTGAGTTGGCAGAGCGGCTACTTTGTATTCGTGCGCGGGTGAATGGACATCGTTTGCGGGCGGGTGACCTGGATGAAGTTGAGCAGGACCAGTTGATGGTCGCTTCTCAGGAGCTTAGCGAACTGAAGATATTTATTGACGACGTTCCCGGTCGAACAATGGCTCAGATTGGCGCCATTGCTCGACGAATCAAGCGTCGTTGGGGGCTAGGTGCGATCATTATTGACTACCTGCAGCTCATAGAGCCGGAAGACAAATCTGCTCCACGTGAACAGCAGATTGCATTGATCAGTCGCCGGTTAAAGTTCCTTTGTAAAGAACTAGAAGCTCCGGTCATTGCTCTTGCTCAGTTGAATCGTGGCGTCGAACTTCGCGAAGATAAACGGCCAAGGCTGGCCGACCTTCGAGAAAGTGGATCGATTGAACAGGACGCTGACGTTGTGATGTTTCTTCACCGGCCAGCGGCCTACGATCCAGAAGATCGACCGGGCGAAGCGGATCTTATTATCGCCAAGAATCGAAGTGGGCCGACAGGGCAGGTCACACTGGCCTGGATCAGTGAGTCGATGAAGTTTGCCGACCTGACTCGTGTGCCGGATGAGATTGCGAATTCGTTCTAGGCAGTTCCGTGGCTCAACGTCTTTTTAGAGAAGGTTTAAAGTGTGGCTCGTGCGATCCTCTCACTGACACACAAAGAAATTGAGGCGTGGTGCCTTGAAATGGGTGAGAAGCGGTTCCGCGCGGATCAGATTCGGCGCTGGTTGTTTGAGAATCGTGCAACGTCGTTTGATGCGATGCTCGACCTGCCAAGGGGTCTTCGCCAGAAGCTGAAAGAGTCGTTCAGTCTGTTTGCGGCTGAGGTTGTCGCTCATCAGGTGGCTAGCGATCTGACTGAAAAGCTGCTGTTGAAGATGCCCGGCGGTGATACGGTTGAGTGTGTCTTAATGAGGGAGCCAGATCGCCGAACGATCTGCATCAGCACTCAGGTTGGTTGCGCGATGGGGTGCGTTTTCTGTGCGAGTGGGATGCTCGGTTTGAAACGGAACCTCGATCGGGAAGAGATGCTGGAGCAGATTCTGCGACTGGATCGGCTGCTTGGTGATGAAGAGCGGCTAACCAATATTGTTGTGATGGGGATCGGCGAGCCGTTACAGAATCTTCCGACTTTGTTACCGGTGCTGGACGACGTGACGGATCCCAAAGGGCTCGGCTTGAGTCCTCGTCGGATAACGATTTCGACGGTCGGGTTGCCGGCGAAAATTCTCGAATTGGCGGCTGTCGGGAAACCATACAATTTGGCCGTCTCTTTGCATGCTCCGACCGATCAGCTTCGCGATGAACTCGTTCCGGTCAACGATAAGATTGGCGTCGCGGCGATTCTTGAAGCTACTGACGAATATTTTGCAACGAGTGGCCGGCGCGTAACCTTTGAGTATGTGTTGCTAGGAGGCTTGAATGATCACCCCTCGCATGCGCACCAGTTGGCAGCGTTGCTGAAGTCCAGGAACGCTCACGTGAATCTGATTCCGATGAATCGAGTTGAAACGTTAGAGTTTGAAGAGCCGTCCGCTTCTCGGACCTTGGAGTTCGTGTCAATTCTTGAGACGCGGGGCGTCGCCGCGACCGTACGGAAACGCAAAGGGGCGGACATTGATGCCGCTTGTGGCCAACTCCGGCTGAAGGTTACGGCGATTGACGATCCATCGTTAGAAGTCGTCTGACTTAAGTCAGTCGTTCCAGTGCGAATTTGACAGCTTCGATGAGGTGGTCGACCTCATCGTGAGTGTTGTACATGGCGAAGCTGGCACGGACTGACGCGGAGATGACGAGTTTGTCGTGCAGCGGCATGGTGCAGTGATGGCCGTGGCGGACGAAGACGCCTTTGATGTCCAGCAGGTTAGCCAGGTCTTCGCACGAGACTCCATCGATTGTGAAGCTGCAAATCGGACCTTTAGCTTCACAGGGCGGACCATAGATTTTGAGACCGGGGATGGATTCAAGTTTTTTGGTGGCGTACCGGAGCAGAGCGGCTTCGTAATCGTGGATGTTTGCGAAGCCGAGGCCTTCGACGTAGTCGATCGCGGTTCCCATCGCGATTGCCTGGACTATTGGGATCGTGCCAGCTTCGAACTTTGCTGGTGGGTCTGCCCAGTTGGAATGATCTTTGAAGACTCGGCTGATCATGTGACCGCCGCCCATAAACGGATTCATTTCCCGGAGCAGTTCTTTGCGACCGTAAAGCACGCCAATGCCGGTAGGGCCGAAAAGTTTGTGGCCGGAAAGTACCAGGAAGTCGATTTCGCCGCCGTCGCCGGTTCTGACGTCGATCTGTCTGTGAGGGGTAGACTGCGCGGCGTCGACAAGAATTTTTGCGCCAACGGCGTGAGCCTTTCGGGAAATTTCGTGAACGGGGTTGATCGTGCCGAGTACGTTTGACATCGAAGTTACAGCGACGAGTTTCGTTTTTTTTTGTGAGGTATTCGTCGAGTTGTGACAGGTCGAGTTGCAGGTCATCGGTAAGTGGCAGCCAGCGGAGCGTTGCACCTCGCTCCTGGCAAATCATCTGCCATGGGACGATGTTGGCGTGATGCTCCATTTCGGTAATGAGGACTTCATCGCCTGGGTGCAGAAACTTCGCGCCCCAGGCTCGTGCCACAATATTGATGGACATTGTAGTGCCCGATGTGAATGCGATTTCGCTGGACGATTCGGCGTTGAGAAGTTTTCGGACTCGTTCGCGCGACGCTTCCAGTTCGTCGTCGATTTTTGCGCCGAAGTAATAGACACCTCGGTAGGCGTTGGCGAAGTATTGCTCCTCAACTTCACGTTCTTTCTCAATGACGCATGACGGCTTCTGGGCACTGGCCGCGCTGTCGAGAAAAACCGGCAGCATGCCTTTGCGATGCCTGCCTTGCTCGAGCGAACGATTCAGAATGGGGAAGTCGCGACGAACAGCTTTGACGTCTAACGCCCCGGAGTGAGTAGACATTTCAAATTCCAGAATAATTCACGGGAATGGCTGCAAGCGATCTTTGGTTAGCTGAGCAGTTTGAGACACGGAAGCAGCAAAGCGATGACCATGATGCCAAGAATAGAAAATGTGACCGCCGACACGATGAGTGAATATTGACCCGAGTCCATGAGTTCACCGACGCCAGACTTATGAAACACGGAAGTGTTAATCGCGACGATCGACATAATGTAAAACAGCATCCAGCCGACTTGTCATGGGGTTTCAGTGAAGACGCGAATCATCTGTGTCAGTTGGAGCATGAAAGTCGTCAGTCCAGGTAACTGAATGCCAATCTCAACCAGTGCTTGTGATATCGACGGTACGCCAAAGTGGACAATTCAAAGGAGCAGGAGGACGGTGACGCTTTGAATGAAGGATTCAAATGTCGAAGCGATCGTCGCGACTTTCCTCGCCTCGTTGTAAAGAACGTTCCGAGGACGGCAAGAGTCGGCAGCAGGTCGAAAACTGCCAGAACGAAGAGCGGGAAAACTGTCGACAGCAGACCGAAGCGGTTCATTATGCGAGGGTTTCTTTGGCGATGGTCTGAACACGGTTCACCATTCCGCCGAGACCGTTCTTTCTAGCAGTGCTGAGGTGTCGGTCCAGTCCGAGTCGACTAAAGATGGCTTTGATGTCTGTATCGTTGATTTCCTGAGCGGTCCGGCCAGAGTAGACCATTATGATGACGGTCAGCAGACCGCGGACGATCATCGCGTCGCTGTCGGCGGTCAGTTCGATCGTGCGGCATTCGTCGTCCGAAATGGAAGCGACCATCCAGACGTTGCTTTGGCAACCGTGGACCTTTGTTTCCTCGGTTTTCAGCTCCGGCGGCATGTTTGGAAGTTCACGGCCCATGTCGATCAGAACTTCGCACTGATCGGCCCAGTCGCTGAGATCGTCGAATTCTTCGATGAGTTCTTCAATGGTCATGGAAGCTGCCGTGCTCATCGTTTTACCCGTGAAAATATCAGTGAATCTATTTTCGACAGAATCGGTTGTGAAAATTGTCGAAACCGCTGGTATTCTAGGCAGTCGCCGACTGTTAGCAACGGTGCGTGGTCAGTTTTGCCGTGTCTGGTGAGGTTGTTTCGGCAGTTCCGTGTCGCTTTTAACAGACACTGAACGTCGGCCGTTGTCAGGAGAGTTGTGAGCCGTTTGAGGCTGGACTATCGTTCGAAGACCCAGCGAAACACATTCTGAGACCCGTTATTTCGGCTCGGAGTTCGGTGAAATAGCACAGCTCATAAACAAGAGGGAGCGTAGAGTGGCTGAGAAAGTAGTGATCATTGGTTCCGGTCCAGCCGGGTGGACGTCGGCAATTTACGCGGCTCGCGCGGAGTTGGATCCGTTGGTCATTGAGGGAGCGATCACCGAAGACAACCGCCAAAAGGGGACGCTTCCGCTAGGGCAGTTGGCGTTGACGACGGAAGTAGAGAACTTTCCAGGGTTTCCTGCCGGAGACATGGAAGGATACCTTGACGGTTCGATTGACAAGCCTCGTCGGCAATACATGGCCCCACACGGGAAGGAAGGTGTTTCCGGTCCGGAGCTGATGGAGCTGATGCGGCAGCAGGCGTTGAATTTTGGCACTCGGATCCTGACAGATGACGTCGTCGAGGTGGGTCTTTCGACTCGGCCGTTCAGACTAAAGACGCTTTCGGGCGAAGAAATCGAGTCGCACTCTCTTATCATTGCGACGGGAGCTCGAGCGAATTACCTCGGACTGGATTCGGAAGACAAGTTCAAGAACAACGGCGTGTCAGCCTGTGCCGTTTGTGATGGCGCGTTGCCTCGTTTCCGGGGAAAGCCGTTGGTCGTGGTTGGCGGCGGCGACTCGGCGATGGAAGAAGCGACGTACCTCGCGAAGTTCGGATCGACTGTTTATATCGTGCATCGTCGAGACAAATTCCGAGCGAGCCGTATCATGGCCGAGCGGGCTCTGGCCAACGAGAAGATCGAAGTGAAGTGGAATTCCGGGATTGATGAAGTCCTTGGGAGCGACGCCGAAGGTGTGACCGGAGTTAAAATTAGCAGCACCACTGAAGAAGGTAAGACTGAAGAGCTCGACTGTGCCGGCTATTTCTGCGCGATTGGTCACACGCCGAACACCGACTTCCTGAAAGGTCAGCTTGAGACCAACGATAAGGGTTACGTTAAGTGGACCGTCGGCGGGCGAACCAACACCAGTGTTGAAGGTGTGTTTGCAGCTGGCGACGTTGCGGATGATAATTATCGCCAGGCAATCACTGCGGCTGGCACAGGGTGTATGGCGGCTCTTGACGCCGAGCGTTGGCTGGCAGCCAACGGGATCGAGTAACGTTTGGAGCTGAGAAAGGCCAGTTTCTAATGTTGACAGAACGGGGATGCCTGGAACGGCGGAAGCGGCTTTGGAAAGCGTTGCCAGATGACTGCGAGTGGGTACTGATCGCAGACCCTCGGCATGTGCTCTACTTTGCTAACTTTCTCGTTAATCCGATCAGTTTCTCTACAAGCGAGCGGGGCCTGCTATTGCTCGAACGGTCTGGCAAAGCGACGCTGATTGCCGAAAACTTTACGCGTCGCACGGCCAGTGCTGAGCCGTTTGTCGATGACGAAATCGGGAACGACGTTGATGACAAGTGGTACGACCACAAGCATTCGATGCAAAACCGTGATCATGCGTTGTTCGACCGTCTGTCGCGAGTTGCGGATCGGATTAAGGGGCCAGGGCTGGTCGAAGCGGAATGGTTGCCGGCGATGGCTGCTGCTCGGCTGGGACTTGGTTCTGATGCTCTGTCAGGTGATGTGGGGAGCGTCGTTCGGAAGCTGCGGAGGCAGAAGCATGCGGATGAGATCGCACTTCTAGAAAAGTGCATGCGAGCCTGCGAGGTCGGGCACGCTCGGGCTTTGGAAGTCGCTGCAGAAGACGTTTCTGAACTCGACATCTATCGTGAGATTCAGTCGGCTGCGATTGCGGAAGCTGGTTGCCCTGCCATCGTGTACGGCGATTTTCGTCCTGTAAATGCTGAAATCCCGAAACGGGGCGGACTGCCGACGCCGCAGAAACTCAAGGCGGGAGACATGCTTATCGTCGACTACTCCGTCGTGCTGAGCGGCTACCGCAGTGATTTTACAAACACGATCGCAATTGGAGAAATGACTGCCGAGCAGGAAAAGCTCTTCAGCGTCTGTGAAGGAGCTATGGCTGCGGGCGAGTCCGTTTTCAAAGTTGGTGCCGCGGCGAAGGATGTTTACCATGCCGCATCGGCTGTGATGGAAGAGGCGGGGTTTGAGCCTCTGGCTCATCATGCCGGGCATGGGCTGGGATTGGGACATCCTGAATCGCCAGCCCTCGTGCCGGAGAGTGAAGACACGTTGTTGGTTGGCGATGTCGTCACGCTCGAACCGGGAATGTACGTTAAGGGCGTCGGCGGAGTTCGAATCGAGCACAACTATCTCATTACCGAATCCGGCTATCGTCGACTCAGTAATCACCGAATTGCTCTGCGGTAACCGTACATGGTTGGATTTGTTTCGGAGCAGCGATCGTGATCGTCTGTAAGAACTGCAGCGGAGGCCGACACCGTGAATTGGGACTGGCTGGACGCTGACCTGCAACGGCTTCGTGACGAAGATTTGTGGCGAGCCGTCAGAACGATCAGACCGTTGCCGGATGGTTGGTGCGAGGTTGATGGTGGGCGGGTTCGCAATCTTTCGTCGAACGACTACCTCAACTTAGCGCACGATCCGCGAGTGATGGAAGCTGCGAAAGAAGCTATCGATGATGCAGGCGTTGGTGCGGGGGCCAGCGCGTTGGTCAGTGGACGATCGCCGTGGCACGAACGCCTTGAAGAAACGATCTGCGAATTCGAGGGCACTGAAGCTGCCGTACTTTTCTCAAGCGGCTACGCGGCGAACGTCGGCACGATTTCGGCGCTGGTATCGGATCAGGATGTTGTGTTTTGCGATCGGCTGAACCATGCCAGTCTGATCGACGGATGTCGAATGTCAGGGGCTCGTCTACGAGTTTACCGACATGACCGACTCGAAGTTCTGGAGCGAGACCTGAAAAAAAAATCGACGGGCGGCCGTCGGTGGATCGTGACTGACTCCGTCTTCAGCATGGACGGTGACCTCGCTCCACTGGTTGATTTGTGTGAAATGGCGGATAGGTATGATGCTCGGTTGGTCGTCGATGAAGCTCATGGGACCGGAGTCTACGGATCAAGCGGCCGGGGCGTCTGTGAGTATTTTGGTGTTGAAGACCGGGTGGCTGTGCGGATCGGGACTCTGAGCAAGGCCATCGGAACGCTCGGAGGCTTTGTTGCGTGTTCGAGTTCGGTCCGTGATTGGTTGTGGCATTCTGCGCGGACTCAGGTTTTTTCGACCGCTCTTCCCCCAGCGGTTTGCGCGGCGGCTGTAAAGTCGTTTGGTTTGATTCAAAGCGAGCCGGAGCGCCGTGAGCGGCTAATGAGCCTCAGCGGGAAGTTCCGGGAACTTATGGACGGGCGATTCTCGGCAGAAGGCGAAGGGCCGATCGTTTCCATTCAAGTTGAGCAACCGGATTTGACTCAGCAGTTAGCAGCTGATCTGCTGGATGATGGCTTTCTTGTGGGAAGCATTCGCCCACCGACTGTACCGTACGGAACGAGCCGGTTGCGAATTTGCATGACTGCGGCTTGCGAAGCTAACGAAGTCGAGAGATTAGCCGGGCTGCTTTCGCAGTGACGGTGCAACCGATTGTCTTTTTATGCCCATAGAAAATGACAGATGCCACGTTACTGGAAAAGAAAACAGGCCGTCTGCCTGATATCGGCTGACGACCTGTTTTCAAGTTTCTGTGGTGTCGAGCATTACTCGACTGCCACTTGAACCGGTTATCGCCCGGTCCGGCGCCAAGTCCCGTGTCCCCCTGGAACGTTTCCAAAGCCAAGTATCGGCAGTCGACCGCGTGTTCCTGATTGTTTCGCCGCAAGTTTGTTTCAGTTCGGATTTGGGTTCATATGCGTTAGCGACGACGTTTGTCGTCTTGACGACAGCTCAGACGGTCTGTACTCAAAATGCAGGTCCGGCGAAGATTGACGGCTGGGCAAGGTGTGGCAGTACCGATTATTAGGCTCAGAGATCCTCCACAAGTGCGTCGAAACCTTTCCCAACGGACCTGTTATTACGCCTGAGCGGGGTGAGCCTCGTCTCAGTGGTATTACGCAGGTCAGTCCAGACACCGGTCATATGGTCCTCGGGGCGATGGACTCGGCGGATGGGACCGGACGGTTTTGAAGTGGAGCTAAGTAGTCAGTCTCTGTCCTTCATTGTGAAGGCATGAGCACTCGCAGGTTTTCTGCAGACTGCAATCTCTGCGATTCTCGGATTTCCTGCAGGAATCGAAGGAGCTGGAAAATGGCTAAATGGAACTGGCTGAAAGGTCTTCGCTGTGTTGCTGGCGTTGGAGCGACGCTGATGGCAAGCAGCATGGCAGTGGCTGGAGACGTAAACCCGATTGACAATGTTGCCAATCCTGATCACGTCTTCACGCAAACATCTTACAATCTTGCTGATGCGGTGTGCGGTGAAGCTGGCTGTAGCAACGCTGGCTGCCGAACGGACGGCTGTTCTGGCTGCGATGACGGGGGCGACATGTTCGGCCTGTGTTGTGATCAGGATGAAATCAACATCTTTGACGGTGTTGAAGTCGGTGGCTGGGCTCAGTTCGGTTACACCAGCGAAACGACGCTGTTCAATGGTGCTGGTGAAGAAGACGATTTCCAGCTGAATCAAGGCTGGATTTATCTTGAGAAAGCCGCTGAAAGCGAGTGTGGCGAGTGGGCACTCGGTTATCGAGCTGACTTTGTCTACGGAACCGATGCACCGAACACACAGTCGTTTGGTAACTCGGAACCACACTTCGACACGGACAACGGCTTCACTCGCGGTGCTGGATTCGGCTGGGCAATTCCTCAGCTTTATGTCGAAGCGACCAACGGCGAAACAACCGTCAAGGCGGGGCACTTTTATACGCTTCATGGCTATGAAGTGGTGACCGCTCCTGACAACTTCTTCTTCACGCACGCTTACTCGATGAATAACAGCGAGCCCTTCACTCACACGGGGGTCGTTGTTACTCAGAGCGTCAGTGATGACATGGAAGTTTATGCCGGTTGGACCGCTGGTTGGGACACTGGATTCCAACAGGCTGCTGGCGGAAGCAACTTTCTTGGTGGTTTCAGCACGG
>CALGTK010000440.1 GCA_937904325.1 uncultured Planctomyces sp. | reverse complement strand
AACCGAGCGAGAGAACTACTAAGTCACGATCCCGAACGCATTGCGAAACTGGAACGCACGGGCCAGGGACGCCAGTTGATCTACAAGACGATGCTGACAACCGGACTCCGGAAGAAAGAGCTGTCATCCGTCCGACTGCGGAATCTGTATCTCGACTCTGAACCCGCATTCGTGATGCTGGATGCCGCGAACGAAAAGAACAGGGAAGGTAACTCGCTGCCGCTGCGGGCTGACTTGGCGGCTGAACTGCGGGAGTGGCTGTCAGAACGTTTGGCGGCTCGACGGAACGCGGCACGGCACTCAGCAACCGTCAGCTTCGAAGTCGGGGCGGCTCGCCTACAAGGCAACGTCAGCGACAATGAGCGTGAAATCGAGTTATCACCGGACGAGCTGCTGTTCAAGGTGCCTTCCAGTCTGTTGCGGATTCTGGATCGTGACCTGGCGACCGCTGGCATCCCGAAACGCGACGACCGGGGGCGGACGCTCGACATTCACGCACTGAGAACGACGTTCGGAACGCATCTGAGCATGGCTGGTGTCCCGCTGCGAACGGCTCAGGCTGCCTTGCGGCATTCGTCTCCGGTACTCACGGCGAACATCTACACGGACCCGCGTCTGTTGGATATCCACGGAGCTGTCGAGTCACTACCGGCGTTAACTTCGACCGGAGTCACACACCTCGGATCAGGGAAGCAACGGGCGACCGGTACTGCGGATGACCGTCCTCCAAAATTGGCCCCTCTGTTGGCCCCAAAAACTTACAACCGAGTACAAACTGAGTCATTTCCAGTCCATGCAGCCAATCCTGCGGAATCAAATCCAGACCGGCAGACCGACCTGGAAACAGACGAAAACCAAACGAAAAAGGCCAGAATCCTTACTGAAAAGGATTCTGGCCTGAAGTCGGGGCGACACGATTTGAACGTGCGACCTCCTGCTCCCAAAGCAGGCGCTCTACCAAGCTGAGCTACGCCCCGAATTATGTTTTGAGTGCGCTTCCTGTATTAGAATCAGGTGATGCCTGGCCACTTACGTTCTGGCTGCTACGAAGTGGCGGGAGTCTAGAGAGGTTACGGCAGACCGTCAATTCGTCTCGATCTTTGATTTAGTTGAAGCTCCGAGTCAACTATTTGGCTTCGTTCTCAGATCACTCTGAAGGTTCGGTTTCAGACGTTCTTCACGATTTCGACTACTGAAGTGACACGACAACTTCGAAGTCCGTTCCCTTACCTCGAAACACCTGAGCGTGCCTCAGTTCCTGATTGCTTATCCACAGGTCAGGACTCTTAGCCATTGCTCTCTTCATCGCGACGGAGTTTAGTAGCGGCGGATTATCGAAACCTGCATTTCTGAATCGAAGAACCGTTCGTCTCGATCCAGCGGCACGACAACGGCGAATCGAATCGCAGTATTGCCGCTCCATTCCGAATGGACTCCCGCAGTCAGGTTCAGCACGTCAAACCGGTTATCCAGGTTGCCGATGAACCCATTGCCCAGGTTTGCGCTGTCTGCATCGTTAAGCGTCGTTGTGTAGTGAAGCTCGACGACTGACGCCAGCCCCGTCAGGCCTGAGTCATCGGTTGACTGGTACCACCAGTAACCTGCCGAAGCATCCAGGTAAAGCAGTGTCTGGTCAGCAAGCGAGTCGGAAACGGTGGATGCAGGTTGGACAAAGGACACTTCATTATCGTTCGCTGCGATGTCGACCTGCACGAATGCGTGAAAGAACCAGTTTTCATCAGGCGATGCCTGTACGGCCAGGTACGGCAGTAAGTGCACTGCTTCGTTTTCAAAGTCGATGCGAGAGTTTGTAAGCTGGAACGTGACTGACGCATCGCTTCCCGTTGGAGCGACAACCGCCAGGCCGGCAGCCACTACGAATGTTGAATCTGAGTACATAATTCGCTTCAGTGTCCCAACCAGATTTCCAACACCGTTTGAATCAACAGCGACGTCGTCACCTGACAGGTTAGCGTCTCCCGAAAATGGCATTCGGAGTTCGAACGACCACTGCCCGTCGTCAGATGTTTTTTCAAACCCAAAGGTGAACTGATCGACGTTGTCGGTTGTTGAAGTATTTCGAGTTTGAAGCCTCAAGGCATTGTGAAAATGGTTGTAGAGGAAGAAGACGCGGTCGGTCGGAAGAGCTCGTGCGTGTTCGTTCTTGAACCTCCGCATGCCGCCTCCGAGTGGAAGATCGGCTTTGGCAAAATCCGTAAAGCTCGGATCGCCGAATTTTACTGAAACAGGGATGAAGCTGTCGCCAAACACGTCCGGAGTTCGCGACAACCTGTTATTCAAAAAGGGACGCTGACCAGGAGGTGACTGTAACAATGAAAACAAAGACTGCTGTCTTGAAGCCGGCGGTGGGCTGAAGACACTTTCTGGCTGCGGGCTGGCTGTGCGAGTTGCAGGACTCTCGGGATTGGTTGTGGCTGCTGGTGAAGCCGGCGCTTTCCCTGCCGGAGCCGGTTTTGCTTGTGGGTTTTTGGGAAGGGGTTGAGCTGGCGGTGCTGCGGGAGGCTGCGTTGTTGCAGCCTCGTTCTGAGTGAACAAGTCATAGTTCACAAGCTCGACCAAAGTTGAGTCCGCTGAGACGCTGGCGGATTTGTTCGCCTGAGCAACGGCAGGAGCGGGCTCTGAAGCAATCGCCACAGTCGACAACCAGGGCGTGGCAGCCACTGCTGATGCGACCAGAATTTGAAAAGCCGCTGAAGACAATCTTCGTGAAACATTCAGTAGTAATGTATTCATCACAGACAATCTCAAAACAGTGTTGTGTCGAAATTTTCGGTCTGTCCTGCCGCCGTTTTGCAGCCGCCGACCGAATCCATAACTGGCACGGAACCTGCCCATTTCCACCAATGCAGGGAACCGTTCCTGTGTTATCGACCCTCAATGTCCCTCAAGTTCGTCCTCTATCTTCTGTTAATACTAAAATAGCCCACCGATCACGTACGATTGGTACAAGCCGCACAGCTTCTCACTTTGAAAAGTCAGCGTTTCCTTACTGCTGTGAAGCGGCTGCTTCAATTGCAGTCAATTGTTCAAGGATCGCCGTCGCTTGTGTGAGAAGTTGTTGAAACTCGTCGCTGCCAGGATCTTCACGGACCAGTTCTGCAAAGACTTCTTGACCCTTTTCAAGGGCGCCGCGAGCCTCAACATAACGCTGCTGCTGAGCTTCAAGCTGGCCGATATTCATCAGCAACTGTCCGAGCTCCACACGGTATCTATGCACGGCCGGGCTGCGTTCTGACAAATCGAGCATCGCAAGTCTCGCCTTGTTGTACGCCTCGATCGAATCCGTAAGCTTCGAACCATCAACTGATATCAAAGCGGCGTTCAGATCGGCCTTCAAGCGGTAGCAGATCGCGAGCAGATAGCGGTCTCGCAGATCATCGGGCGTTTCGCTGAGTAGTTCCTGCAATTGAGCGATAGCCAGATTCACGTTGTCGCTGACGCTTTCAGCGTCGTTCTGGTCGACGGCAAGGTTCGCGAGGTTGTACCAGCCTTTGGCCAGGTCTCGACGAAG
Source organism: uncultured Planctomyces sp. (assembly GCA_937904325.1). GTDB lineage: Bacteria > Planctomycetota > Planctomycetia > Planctomycetales > Planctomycetaceae > JABMPE01. The sequence goes on along the minus strand of CALGTK010000440.1, from coordinate 29,032 downwards.
CAGCGGGTCCTTCGGGTTGACCGGCAACGCATTTTTTCGCAGCTTCTGCGCGGTTTCATAAAGAGTTGCCGCTTCGTCAAGATTAGACCGTTTTCTAGCGAGCAGACCGAGGTTCATGTCGACACTCGCAAGAAGTCGGTCGAACTCGAAACGCTCCTTAGCATCGGGCGTTGACTCGACAAGTTCCATCCGCAGTTGTCGAGTTTTTGCGAACAATTCCTCAGCGCCATCCAGATCGCCAGAATTCATGGCAACTCTGGCCAGTGCATTGAGGGTTCGGCTAAGGGCCCGTTTTATCGCCTTCGCTTCTTTCGGATTATCGTCCTGGAGATCTGAAAGAAGTGCGAACTGCAGATCACGAGCCTTTTCGTATGGCTCGACGGCCGCCTGTGGCGAGTCCAACTCTTCAACGATCAAACCAACTCGAAAGTGCGAAAGGGCCACTTCCTCGCGAACAGTCGAATCGTCAGACCGTTGATCCAGGAAGCGTTTGTAATAGTCACGGGCGAGGCCAAGAAGTTCATGCCGCAGTTCTTCAGTCCCCGGTTCGTTAAGCAGACGGTCTTCGCTCACGTGAGTAAAAAAGGTGTTTACTGCCGCCAACGCGTCCTGGAAGCTTGCTTCGGACAGTTGCTGAGCCTTCGCAGTTTCATCAAGACTCGCTTCAACTTTCCTGCGAGCCTCATCAGTTTCGAAATACGCAACTGCAAAGCTCACTACAGCAACGATCATGCTGGTCGCCGCTAGACCGCATAACGAAGACAAAACCGGGTTGCGGCGACACCATCGCAATAGACGTTCCGGGCGACTTATCGGCCGAGATAGGATCGGCGCGCCATCAATGAAGCGTTTCAATTCGTCAGCGACTTCTTCAGCGGTTTGAAATCTGCGCTCAGGCTCTTTCTCAAGACACTTCATGCAAATGGTTTCAACGTCCCGGTCAATTTCCGGATTCAGCTCCCTCAACACAACCGGCTCAACATTCAGCACCTGCCGCATCGTGGCCATTGGAGTCGCCGCTTTGAACGCAGGACGGCCACTCAGCAGGTGATACAGCGTCGCTCCGATCGAATAGATGTCTGAGCGCGCGGTCGCGGTGGCGGCATCGCCAAATTGTTCGGGCGGCATGTACGATGGTGTACCCATCGCTTCACCGGACCGCGTGAGTTCCTGATCTTCGTTCTGCAATTTGGCGAGTCCGAAGTCCGCGATCCGTGGGCGCAGCGTGCCATCTTCAATGAGAATATTCGCAGGCTTGATGTCGCGATGCAGAATGCCTTCTTCGTGAGCAGCGTGCACCGCTCGGCATACTGGCTCCAGGAACGTTGCCGCTTCCCGACTCTCAAGAGATCGATCGCTGATCTGATCAGACAGGCATCCACCCTCGACATACTGCATCGAGAAATAATGACAGCCGTCAATTTCGCCGACGTCGTAAACGGTGACCAGGTTGTCATGCTGAAGTCTCGCCGCTGCATGAGCCTCCGCGCGGAAGCGATCAACCATTCGACGCTGACTGGCTTCGGAAATACTGCTCATTCGGTCAGGCCGAATGATTTTCAGAGCGACCAGGCGATTTGCAGATTTTTGCCGAGCCTTATAGACGACTCCCATTCCGCCTTGTCCAAGCGGACTAATCAATTCGTAATCACCAAACGTCTGGCCAGAACCAATAACCGGCCCACCACTTTTTTGCGGCCGCGAAAATGATGTGTCGGCCCCGCTGATGATTGTTTCGACGATTCGATTCTCGTCCATCGTGACCGACGAGTCGCCATCGTCTGTCGGAACGATTGTCTCGACGTCGGTCTGGTTTCTGGTCGAACTCGTACGCGATGCGTGATCAGCGGCCTGCTCAACCAGAGTTTCAGGTTTGTTTTCCGCAGAAGTGTCCGCTCCCGCTACGATCGTCTCAGCATTCTTTGCGTTTGCGTTTTGAGCGGAGCCTGCTGGCTTAGTTGATATTTCGGCTTGTGTTTCCAACTGACCAGGCAGGATTGTTTCGGCGGCTGCAGAGTTGACAACTGACTGATCAATCGAATCAAAGACGCTGGCGACGATGTGGGACGATTCTGGAAACAAACTTGAGTAGTGATCCTGTCCTGGGATCTGTCCTCGCTGACGTCGATCTTCAATTTCAACTTGAAGCAACTCACGTAGCAGAACCTGGTTTTCCACGCCGAATGTTTCCGCTAGGAAATCCTGCATCCGGACGTTCGGATTCGCCTGAATGGAGTTTCGAAATCGCGTACTCAATTCCTCAACGCGCTGACGTTGTTCTGAAGAGAGCGATTTTAAAGTCGGGACAGGGTCGGCCATTCGGATCAGCCTTCCATCAAAATAAAAGTTGGCTGCGTCGTTTTCAGTCAGCCTTTTATCATACTTACCAGGCAGCGAGTGGGCAGTCCAGCAACGTCACTTGTCGTATCAAAACGAAAACAGCCGCAGCCGAAATGATTTCGGCTGCGGCTGCGTATGGTATGCGTATGTCTCTTAAATCTCCGTCCAGATGACCGATCTATGGAGTAGCCGGCGGTGGTGGCGGTGGATTGTTGTTGTCTTCGGCTTCATTGAGTGCTGCGACGCCCAGGCCGATACCTGCTCCCACACCGCCGATCAGCAACACATCATACAGTCCAAGGCTGTCAAGAAACCCTGCTGACGGTGCAGCAAATGCTCCGCCCGGCGAGACTGGAACGAGCCCGCCATTGTCGACGATGCGGACCTGTCCATAGGCAACGCCATTTTCGTCGTAGAGGATGCCGCCGTCAGAATTCTGAGCTCGAATCAAAGTCTTGTCGGAAATTATCCGAGCTGATTTCAACGCCTTCGGCGGAGCAATGTTGCTCGCCCAGACCCGGTACAGACCATGGCCGGTTCCGGCCACAATGTAGTAAGTGCCTGGTTTGAGTCCTTTAACTTCGAAGCAACCTTTATCGTCAGTCCTCGTTCGATGGACTTCTTTACGTTCCTTGCGGATCGAAACAGTGAGGCTGGCAGTCGCTGCTTTCTTCGCGTTGGAGACCTGCCCCTGAAGCACGCCATCTTTCGTGAGTGACAGATCACGGACAATACTGGCGGGCTTATTTGCCGGAGCCTTCGCAGTCGTCTCGGCTGCTTGCACGAGACTTCCTGGGACGAGCGTTCCCGCACAGGCCAGTCCTGCGACTGTGGACTTTAAGAAGTGATGAAGTTTCATGGTCTCCGTACCTGTATCTGTCGCGTGATACTGAGGGGTGTCAGTCCGAAACACTTTGGTTCCGAATACGCGAGTTTCTTGTTCCAACCGTCTGTTCAAGTCTGAAGACTCAAACCCGGCCAGTCGCAGAAATCCTTTCCACGAGGCTTCTTCAGTCATCCGTTTATGGGGCAGGCTTATCGACTCATTCACCGAGTAAACCTGCAGCCCGCATCATTTACTTAGTCGAAACTTGAAACCAACACGCGGTCGTTCCGCGACCAAGGCAACGAGTTCACAACGAGTTATCGTCACACGTCACATTGCCGCTACAGTTTTCCCAGCCGGAACTCAATTTTTCCAAGTCACTGATCGATTGACACACAGAATTTGCGGTCGGTCTCTCAATTAGTATTGAGAATACTGGCTAAATTCGATTGTCCCTGTTTAGAAACGTCTGCCTACAGCTTGAGTGTGACCTGGCCAGTTGATATGACGCCCCGGATTGCTCGCACTGTCCAGCGAAACTTCATCCAAAATCTGGTCTGCTGATCGGTTTTTGTAAAATATCGTCAGGAAAACTGGAGGCACTAACAAATGAAATCCGACAACCAACGCCCGATCTGGCGATCGACGACGATCCTCAGCGTTCGCAAAGACGGCGTCGTCGCGCTGGGCGGAGACGGCCAGGTCAGCTACGGCAACACAATTATGAAGTCGGACACAAAGAAGATACGCTGGATGCTCGACAAGCGAGTCCTTGTTGGCTTTGCTGGCTCAACCGCTGACGCTTTCGCCTTGATGGAACGGTTCGAAACCAAGCTGAAAGACTATCCCGGCAACATGCCCCGAGCCGCGACCGAGCTGGCTCGCGACTGGCGGACTGACCGTGTCCTGCGGAAACTTGAAGCAATGATGATCACGGTTGACGCGGATGCCAGTTTGCTGATCAGCGGCCAGGGCGACGTCGTGCAGCCCACAGATGGAATTGTCGGAATTGGTTCCGGCGGTAACTTCGCGGTCGCCGCAGCTAAGGCAATGATAAGGCACACTGACTTGAGTGCGGCGAAGATTGTTCGGGAAGCCCTCACCATCGCCTCAGACATCGACGTCTACACAAACAGCAATCTTATCGTCGAGGAAATTCCGTGTACGAAATGATTCCGACCGAAGTTGTAGAACGACTCGACCAGTTCATCGTCGGGCAGAACGATGCAAAACGCGCCGTTGCCATCGCGCTGCGAAATCGCTGGCGATGGAAGCAGCTTCCCGAAGAAATGCGCCGCGAAGTTACGCCCAAGAATATTCTGATGATCGGTCCGACCGGCGTCGGCAAGACCGAGATCACCAGAAGGCTCGCCAAACTGACCGGCGCACCGTTCGTCAAAGTCGAAGCCAGCAAGTACACCGAAGTTGGCTACTACGGTCGTGATGTCGAGTCGATCATTCGCGACCTCGTTGAAGCCGCCCTCAGAATCGTTGGTGACAAAGCCCGCCTGGACGTAGAGGACGAAGCATTTGCTCGCGTAGAAGATCGCATTCTCGATCTACTGCTGAAGTCTTCGGAACCAGACACACCTGAACCCACAATGTTGTCGATTCCGGACTTCAGTACTTCCGCCACAACTCCCAGTATCGAATCCGCTGATTCCGGTTTCTCAGATTCAGATCCGGCTCAGAACGAAAGCGCCGATCAGGAACGTGAACGCACAGAACGTCAAGCCAGAACTCGCGAAAAGTTTCGTCAGATGCTGCGCGACGGAAAACTGGATGAACGCACTGTTGAACTGAATGTGGAGCAGAAAGCCGCAAGCGTGCAGATGTTTTCGGGACTCGGCATGGAACAGATGGACCCCAGCATGCAGAACGTGTTCGATCGGCTCATTCCCAGCCAGACACGCACTCGGGAAATGACCGTCGAAAACGCCAGAAAAGTTTTGTTTGACCAGATCGTTGACGAACTCGTCGACCAGGATTCAATTCAGGACCAAGCCGTTCGCCTCGCTGAAGCATCTGGGATTGTCTTCATCGATGAAATTGACAAGGTCTGTGTTGATGGTGAAGGTTCCAAAGGGCCAGACGTCAGCCGCCAGGGAGTTCAGCGGGATCTCCTGCCAATTGTCGAAGGGACGACCGTCCAGACCAAGTACGGTAATTTGAAAACGGACAACATTCTCTTTATCGCGGCCGGAGCTTTTCACAAAGCTCGGCCTTCAGACATGATGCCGGAGCTCCAAGGCCGATTTCCAATTCGAGTCGAACTGACTGATCTGAACCGCGATGACTTCGTACGGATCCTCACGGAGCCGCAAGCTTCGCTCCTTCGGCAGTACGAAGCGCTGCTGAAAGTCGAAGGCGTCAAACTCTCGTTCAGTGACGACGCCATTCAGAAAATCGCCGACTGCGCTTTTCAAATGAATCAGTCAACACAGAACATTGGAGCTCGCCGGCTCCACACGATCCTCGAACGTCTCCTTGAAGACGTTAGCTTCGACGCGCCCGCCAGAAAAGGACAAACAGTGACGATCGACTCGGAAGCTGTGCGTGAGCAACTTGGTGAAATCCTCGGAGGCGAAGACCTCAGCCAGTTTATTCTTTAGGTGGACATCGACAAATCACAGCCGAAGCCCTGAGTGACGATGCGTCCGTAGCCAGCGTGCATTGTATGGATGGAGCGCTGAGTTTCAGTAGCTGCACTCACCACGTAATGTTAAAGACTACCTAATGAATTCTTCAAAATATCCGCACTGTATTTGAAGGTTTCCGAAACGTCGGTCTTAACAGCTATGATATGGCGGCCACGCATTTTGAGTCACGGTGTGAAGCAGGGCTCACTCGCTTCGTTCGACGAGTTGTTCGGATTAGCTGCGGCACCGGCTCACTAGCCGAATTTGTTCTCAACGAGGTCAGAATGGTTCGAGAGCAACTGGGACTCGAACGTGACGAACTTGTCTCCGAATTGACTGACCGAATCTGTGCAGAGATCACTGGCCAGGGCATGACCGGGCGATTGACCCCGTGTCCGTTGCCGATCGATAGACCATTTACGTTTTGTAGCGTCGTCGATCTGAGCTTTGCGATTAAGAAAGTCAAATAGCGCATCGAACTGCTTTCTGCAGTTTGTGCGCGTTGGCTCATACTCCCGATATCTGGATCGCGAGTCGTGCAAATCCACTATCAAAGACCACAAACAAATAGACCCGAGTCCGATTACAATCCACGCTTCTGCTGCCAGATGTTAGTCCAGGAAGACTCGGGGCATTTTGCGGGCTGCTGAAGGTTCTCCGGTCAGGTGAAGTCCAGGGCGTTTATCAGCAATGTCAGCGAATCCGATTCTCACATGTCGATAGTGAGCAACGGATGGTTTGCCTGGTGAGTATTGTGCGATCGCAGGATGCGACTGTACCCCTTTCACCCACCATCCGTCCGGAACAATTCCGGCACTCAATCGAGTGTACTGACGCAGGATTCTCTTATCCCACGGATGGGTCACATGCAGATCAACCCCTGGCTGGAAGCACTTCGCAATCGAGTTACCCGTATCAAGAGTCGACGCCGCGCCGACTTGCGTGACTGGTCACCATCGGAGGTCCTTGAAGATCGCACGAATCTGTCGGTCTCGACCTTCTTCATTGCTAATGAGCTGATCGTCACTTCCGACGCCGACGAGGCGATCACGGTTCGACGTGACCCAGCCAATACCAATTTTGTACAGGTGCTTGTCAACGGGCAGATCGAGACCTCAGTCGCGGGTGTCCCGGCCAGCCTGGTTCGCGGGATTCGAGTCACCGGCGGAGATGGAGCCAACCTGATCAATCTGTCGGGAGTCGTCTCCAGCGGCTTCACTTCACTGACGTCGGTGAGCGTTGATGGCGGAGCGGGTGACGACACAATCACCGGCAGTCTGAATATCGACGACACGCTGCTCGGTGGCGACGGTAACGACATCATCACGGGCCTTGACGGAGCGAACCGGATCGATGGCGGAGACGGTAACGACATCATCAATGGTGGTCTTGCCAACGATACTCTCCTCGGTGGCGACGGCAACGATGACATCAGTGCGGGATCGGGCGACGATAGCGTCCTGGCTGGTGACGGTCAGGACACGATCGATGGCTCGATTGGTTCTGACACGGTCGATGCCGGCGACGGTAATGACCGAGTCATCGGCGACACCCCTGGCTTCCTGGGTGGTGGTAACGACTCGCTTCTTGGCGGCCAGGGCAATGACACCATCATGGGCCTGACTGGTGATGACTTTGTTGATGGGATGGGCGGCAATGATGTCGTCAGTGGCGACGATGGCAACGATACGGTCTTCGGCGGTGGCGGAACTGACTCGCTGACAGGCGGAAATGGTAACGACATCATACGTGGTCACTCCGGCAACGACACAATGTCGGGAGATAGTGGAAACGACCTGCTCGACGCAGGCGACGGTGACGACGTTGTCCTCGGCGATGATCAGTTCAGTACGTTCGCCGGTGCGGACACAATTCAGGGTGGTCTGGGTAATGACTCATTGTCAGGCGGGCGAGGTAGTGACACGATCTTCGGTGGCGGCGGGCAGGACACTCTCCTGGGTGAGTCTGGCAACGACCTGCTTAACGGAAACTCGGGTAACGACAACATCGAAGGCGGAGACGGCAACGACAATGTTTTCGGAGGAGCCGGCAACGACCTGATCATCGGTGAAGAAAGCTTTATTGCCTCAATCGCCGTGGGTAATGACACGCTCAACGGACAATCAGGAAACGACACCATCCTGGCTGGACCAGGCGACGACTTCGCCCGAGGTGGAGCAGGCAATGATTCGATTCTGGGCGGATCAGGCAACGACACGCTCGATGGGCAGGGTGGTAACGACACGGTGGACGGCGGCCAGGGCACCGACACGATTCGCTGGGGAGTTGGTCAGGGACAGGACGTCTTCACTTCTCAGGAAGGTGGCGACACTGTTGAGCTTCGAGGAACCAGCGGTGTAGACAGCGTAGTGATTGGTACTCCCGCGACTGGCACTGGCGTTACCCTTACTGCTTCCGGAGCGACGGCTACGGTCGAGTCCTCGGTTTCACGTGTATTGATTTCAACGCTCGGCGGTAACGACACAGTTACTGTCGGCACGTTGACTGCTGCGGCCGGCATGACGATTGAAGTGGACGGCGGCTTGAACAACGACACGATCAGTGCTGCTGGGGCGACGCTCAACGGAGCGGCAATGATTCTGCGAGGCGGGTTCGGCGATGACACACTCACTGGCAGTGAAGAAAACGACACACTGCAGGGCGATAGCGGCAACGACAACATCACTGGCCAGGACGGTGATGACAGCATCGACGGCGGAGACGGAGATGACAATATCGACGGCGGTGAGCAGAACGACGTCATCACTGGCGGCAACGGCAACGACACATTGCTCGGCGGTGCCAACAGTGACATTATCTCTGGTGATGCAGGTGACGACTCAGTCATGGGCGAATCGGGCAACGACACATTGCTCGGCGGTCGAGACGACGACCTGCTGAACGGCGGAACCGGCGATGACACCATCGAAGGTGGCCACGGCAACGATGACCTTCGCGGCAAGCAGGGTAACGATACGCTCGACGGCGGAACCGGCAGTGACAGACTGAACGGTGACGACGGTAACGACCGGCTCCGAGGTGGCGATGATCGAGACACCCTGAACGGAGACGCTGGCGATGACACCATGAACGGTGGCAACGGCAATGACTCGATGAATGGTGGATCGGGCAACGACCTGATGACCGGGATGGATGGCAACGACCTGGTTCTGGGAGCATCGGGCACTGACACTGTACTCGGCGGAGACGGTAACGACTCAGCGCGGGGCGGTGGTGGAAATGATATCGTGCTTGGTGGAGACGGTAACGACTTTGTGCATGGCAACAGCGGTGCAGACACGCTCGCCGGAAACCAGGGCATCGACAGCTTCGGGAGCAATACGGTTGCGGCCGATATCGACGAGCAGTTCTCGATTGCCGCATCGTTGCTCGCCGACCTGGACCTTTAAAAGTGGCGGGCATTGAAACCGAGATTAGTACTGCACTGACACGGCGAAAATTACTGGTCACAGCAAGTTTGACGGCAGTCCTCGTGGTGAGCGGCTGCCAATCGGTTCAGAAGTTGGAAGTCACTCAGACCGGAGCGCCGAAATTCGAACGCTTTCAGGCAGAGTATCACTTCAAACGCGCTGACCAGCTTCTTGGCCGGAGTTTCGCCGAAGCATCCGACATCGGTGTAGAAGCTCAGACCGTACAGCCTGTGGCGGCAGAATCATCCTGGTCAGAAGCCCGGCTGAACATCGAGTGTCCGCCGCCACGGGGTGATGCTTCGCTGGCCTTGTTAACCCTGACGCTGAGTGACCGGCGTGGCCCTGCCGCACTTCTTTATAGCGACGCCAGGCAGTTGACGATCCAACGAGCAGACGTTGACCTGCTAATCGCTAGCCTCGCGAACGACGGCTACTTCGATGAGGACTCCGAAATTGTCGGTGGCAGTCAGCTTGCAGTGCAGATTGATCGCGGAAAGGTCGATCGCGAGTGGGTCCATGATGAGCGTTTGCTCGATCTGGCGCGTCAGACACTCGTCGACGGAATGCCCGCCTGGTAACGCGAGCTTCTACCACTGCATGAGTCCAAGGCCACGTAAGCACACAGACCGCTTCGTAGACTCAAGCATGTCCTGGTCGATATCCAGCTTGAAATAGAGTTGCGGATCGAACGTAAGCCGGCTACCGCTGATTTAGTGACCTTCACGTTCGAAGCGACACCACGACATTTTTGTAACGAGAGTCCCGGTACCTAACAGCCACGTATTCGATGTCGGATGGAGACCTGGTGCTGAAACGAAATTCCATCAATCGAGATGTCGCGGCCCGAGACATGAATCGGTTTGAAATCCTGCATGAACTGATTCGATGTCGGAATTTATGCTCAGACCGACCACGTGGAGGCGTTCAGGAAACGAGACGCTGTGCGTATTTCGGTCGTTCAACAGTTCGCACCATCAATACCAGATCACGCATAGTGAGTCTGACTTGCGAATGATTGATATAACTTCATCCAGTAATTTCGCTGACGATGCAGGACTTGATGTCAGGTTGGCTATGGCGGTCATGGCTCGTCCTCATTCAAAGTAGCAATTACGAATTTTTGAAGCTGACCTCGCAGAAATTCGGCGAAGGAAAGAGACGCCTCACAGACAGGCACGCCACTGAGAGCCTCAATAACAGGTCGATCAGAATAGTGGTCAAACGATTCTGGATGGGTTGCGGTAAGCCTGTTCATGGTTGATGCACGGTCGCCAGGCGATGATGACTAAAGTCAACAATGTTGTTGCCGCTGGCAGATAACGTTGCCACGCCGCAACGTGAGGACCGTCACTCGAAATAATTGCAAGTTCAATAACGGCTGGAGTTTACAGCCGAAATTACACGCTATGGCACGCTCTCGGCGCTCGAATTGCTTAATGGTTCTCCGTTGAGTCTCAATCCGTAGGCCTTGAGGGTAATGTCATGAGTATTTCGGGAGCAGGTGGAGTTGGAATGGGTGGAGGTGCTGCTGGCATGGGCGGAGCAGCGGGAATTGGAGGTGCCGCTGGTGCTTCTGCAGGGGCTCCCGCCGGATCACCAGCTGCCCCCGGCGCAACAACGCAACCAGGCATGCCTCAGAACATGCAGTCGCTGGTCGACGCAATGAAAGATTTCAGCTCGGCTGAGATTCTCATCGCTCTCATGCTGTCCAACGCGGCTGGCGGCAAAGATGACGAGAAGTCTGGTGGAAGCGCCGCGGCGGGATTTCTTGCGGGTCTCGCGATGGCCGGCGGTCTCGCCCAGGGCGGAGACATCAATCTTTCTGTCGAAGCAGCTGGTGCGCAGCCTCCCGCGGGAGCAGGTGGTGCTGGCGGAGCGGGACTTGGTCTGAACGTTTCGGTGTAACTGGCTCCTGCGGCCGCTCACTCCGTCTACAACATACCTGACGCGTTCACTGCGTGAGCCAGACCCGTCTCGATGTCGGGGTAGCTCAACGACACACCAAGTTCTTCCCGCAGCCTGCGGTTACGGCATCGTTTGTTGATCCCCCGCGAGTGGCGGGCAACGGCTTCGGAATCGAAGATCGGCTCCGGAGCCCCCACAAGGCTGGCCAGTAGTCGATAGTAATTGCCGCGCAGCACGGGTCGGTCATCGCTGACGAGATAAATCGACGCTGGCGATTCAGAAGCAGCGCACGTCGTGACAACCTGAACGGCATCGTCGACGTGGATCAGGTTGAGCCAACCGTCTTCTGGGCCGGGTAACGGTTGAGCATTCTTTAACGCGTCAATGCGTGACAGCAATCGGTCGGGACCGTAAATACCCGACAGGCGTAAAATAGTTCCGCAGGCAGATGCGTCGTCACCGGCAAAGCGATCCAGCACGAGATTCTCAGCAGCGCGGCAAATGTCACCGCTCTCGGTTTCGGACTGGCAAGCAGAGTCTTCGTCGACCCACTCGCCTTCCCGCTGCCCGTAAACGCTGGTGCTTGAAACGTGGATGAATCGTCCGCATTCGCCAGCCATTCGATTCAATACGTTTGACAGCCCGTCAACATAAACTGCCCGCTTGGAAGCCATCGCTGATCGGTCGAAGCCGACTGCGTGAAGAACCGAGTCGCACTCAGGCAGCGATTGCAAAGTTGCCGGCGAAGTCGTATCTCCGAGGATCGGTGAGATTTCCAATTGACGCAATCTTTTTGCATTCCGTTCTGAGCGTGTTAATGCAAAGACGTCGTCGCCATCTGCAATCCAGCGAGCCGCTACTCGCCGTCCCAGATAGCCGCACCCGATTATCAACCGCCTCATCTCTTCATCGCTTTCATTCGTGGAAAAAAATAGGCTGAAGCAAGTTAGATCTGCCGGAATTTCGTTAATGAGGAGCAACCTGCGGCTTACGTTGAACGTCCAGTTTCGTGTCACCTTGCAGTTTCAAGACGGACTTAACTGCGGTGCGAACGGCCCTTGCTCCAGAATGAAGAGCAAAGTCGAGTGTAAAGCTTCTCGTGGCTCCCGCTGCGAGTTTGGGAAGTCGGCCAGCCGCTCGTTCGACACTTCGGTTAAACGGGTAACCGGTTGCTGGTTCGATTCCAGTAACGTAACCGTCGGCCGTCGCGGCGGTATTTTTCCAGACGGTCAGGTAGGGCAGTTCGGCAGTCGACCATTGCATGGAAACGCCCTTTGAACCGTCTCGATTCTGAAGAACTGCCTTTGTCAACTTTGCTGAATCGGCAAGTGGCTCGAACAAGTAGACCTCTTCGATGAATCCTTTCGTCGGTTCATTGTAAGTCGCCCAATTGTCGATCGCTTTGCCTGCATGCTCATTCATCGGCGCAATCTGTTTCGCCGCAACGTGAACCTTCGCACCTTGACCAAGCAACGGGGCTCCGAAGTTTCCGTGGTAGATCAACTGGAATTCCTGATTGAACGCGCCCTCGTTGGTCACAGAGTCGCTGATGCGGAATTCGCTCGAACCTGGCTCTGTCGACACTTCGGTGATCAGCTTCAACTTTGGACCGTAAAACAGTCGTTCGTGAACGACGCCGCGGACGCGAATACGGTGTGGGGCCTTTTCGTCGATGTGGATTTCGACCGAAGTTGCCGGGATATTGCCAATCTTTCCGTGTAGCGTGAGCATCATTTCGGCTTCGTCGCCGGTGTTGGTCACGAATTTGTCGAGCCCCGGATGCCCCGCGAACTCAAGTCCACATCGAACCATCCATTCGTTGAATCCTTCCAGCCAGCCGAGTCCGCCACGACTTTCCAGATCGACGTATTGAGGATGCACGACATCCTTGACCGGCGAGTCCCAACCCAGCGTTACTTCGTCGCTTTCGACTCGGAGGATATTCATTCCTCGAGTCGGGATGACGGTGATCGCCAGCTTTCCATTATCGATACGGATCAGCTCGACGCCTTCCTGCTTGCCGCCGTGCAGAGTCGTCTGCGTGATCGCAATTCCATTCGGCAGCTTCGCTCGCTTGCCGGCGGGAATCTTTGCGAGCAGATCGATCGTCTCGTGATCGCGCCCAACGGAAATTGTCTGAGCACTTGAGGTTCCAACCAATCCCGCCAGAAGGCACAGGCTTAATGCAGACTGAGTAATTGATCGACGATTCATAGAAGATGACTCCGAATAGAATTGGCAAGCAGATTTGTTACGTCAAACACGATCCCGGAAGGGTAATGAGGATCGTCGAGGATCCCAACTGGCAGTAAACTCCACACCGGAGATTTTAGAACGAGTGACGAATCCACGAATGAAATTCGGAGATCTGACCATGCTTGTGCAATTTGGGAATTGTCGCATCGAACTGTGTCAGGGCGACATCACCGAGCAGGAAGTTGACGCCATCACCAATGCGGCAAACGATCTTCTTGCTGGCGGAAGCGGAGTCGACGGAGCAATTCATCGCGCGGCTGGTCCGACACTGATGAACGAAACGCGAACGCTTTATCCCGACGGCTGTCCGACCGGCAGCGCCGTCGCGACAACGGGAGGGCGGCTGAAAGCGAGATATGTATTTCACACGGTTGGCCCAATCTGGGACGGAGGCCAGCAAGGCGAGGCAAAACTACTGAAGTCTGCCTATCGGACCTGCCTGGAACTTTGCCGTGAACACAACTGCGATAGCATTGCGTTTCCCGCGATCAGTACAGGCGTGTACGGTTACCCGATGGACCTTGCGGCTGAGATCGCTTTGAATGTCGCCCGAAACTTCGTCGTCGAATACAACTCTCCCAGGCTGATCCGGTTTGTGCTTTTCAGCGACGGAGCATCCGGAGCGTTTGCAAGAGTTCTTGAGTCGATGACCGAGTGACACGTACCTGTCCACCAGTAATCTTCATCCGAACCGTATCACACAGGAATTGGGATCAGCATTGTCCGAACCGACGATCGAACAGTTTGTGACCTCAGACGGCTACCGCCACCATTGCCGGCGATGGGTCCCGGAAGGACGCCCGAAAGGTTTCGTTCTATCGCTCCACGGAATTCAAAGTCACTCTGGATGGTACGGCTACTCCAGCGGCAAGCTCTGCGAAGCTGGCTACGAAGTCGTCTTTGTCGATCGCCGCGGTTCGGGGTTGAATCAGTTCGAACGAGGCCACGCCAGGCACTACGATCGGTTGATCAATGACGTTGCACAGGCGTTGGAAGATTTGCGAATCAGACGCAACGAGATCGCGCCGACCGTTCCCGTCACACTTCTCGGATTGAGCTGGGGCGGCAAGCTGGCATCAGTGGTCGCAGCTCGGCGGCAGGAATTAATCGATGGTCTGGTATTGTTGTACCCAGGCATTCGGTCACACTTTGAAGCGAGCATCATGGATAACGTCAAGTTGTCACTCGCTCGTGAAGCCGAGTTGTTTGAAAAGCTGATTCCGATACCGCTGGACGATCCTGTTCTATTCACAGGCAATCCAGAATCACAGTCATTTATCCGTAACGACAATCTTTCGCTGCGAGACGTGACTGTTTCATTTCTGCTGGCGAATCGTGAACTGGACGGGCTTACGCGCTCGGCACCGCCAGAAATTCGCTGCCCAGCAATCATGATGCTTGCGGGCAAGGATCGCATCATCGACAACCCGGCCACGACGCAATGGTATAGATCGCTGGCGTCGCAGGAGCGAGCGTTCTTCGAGTACGAAAATGCTTGTCACACTCTGGAGTTTGAATCGGACCGAGACCAATGGATCGGCGACCTGACCAGATGGCTGGACGGGCTGCGACTCACGACCTGACTGCCCGAAAGTCAGGTCGTGTCCCGACCTGCTGAAAGAATGAGCACAGCCCCGACTGGTCAACAGGACGTTTCTGTGGTTCAATCAGAACATTCATCTACCGCGTCAATCGTTGCCATCAAGTCGAGCCAGTCTTAGATTCAGGACGTCTCATGAAGCTGTCATTCTCAAAAGAACGTGCTACCGGCATTTTTCATTCGTTGGCAGCAATGTCCGCCGTTCTGTTGTGCCTGTCAGTCGGGTGCGATAACGGCACCGCGGTACAGGATTCTGATCCGGCCACATCCACATCCCTGACCGCGGGAGACGATCCTGCACTTCCGGATGCAAGCACGGCAAACGATGGTTTAGAAGGCGAGGTAGCGGACCAGCCAGACGGAAAGACTGAGACATTGGCGAGTCATTCGAACGCGCCGGCAGAATCGGCACCCGCTGAAGACAACGATGGACTAGCTGACGCTGAGAAAACCCCTGCTCCAGATTCAGTTGACGACACGGATGATCCAATAGCCGCTACGGTAGCCGCTCCAACGAAATCGCAGGGAACCAGGCTCCCAGACGACTTTCTGGAAGGCAGCCACGCAACACCACTGAATCAGCAGAAAACCGTGCTCCTGGACCTGACTGAAAAACGCATTCTGCTCAAAGCTCGGGTTTGCCTCACTGAAGGGCTGCTGGAGATGCTTCTCTGCCCTCATCAGACGAAGGAGCATGAGTCGATTCTGTCGACGGAAGCTGCCGCTTTCACCGTTCATACGGGTCTGTTAGCACTCGGCTGTAAAGAAGGAAAAGCCGCCAGCTATGATTTAGAAAATGAGACGTACACGCCGGCCAGCGGTCAGGTTATCGACGTATTTCTGCACTGGGTCGATGTCGCAGGAAAGCTGCATCGCGAACGCGCACAGAACTGGGTCCGCCGCTCGCGACAGCACTACTACCAGGCAGAATTCAAGATGCTGCCCAGGGATTTGAAACTGATCCCCGACGGAAATCTGAGATACGACGACGTCAACCAGTATCTCTTCTGGTACGGACCGATGACCGGTGATGAGCTTACTGATTGTCTCAAGATGAGTACCGACGAGAAGTTTCAGGCGGCGATGCGACAGTTCCATAAAGAGGGGCAGGAAAAGCCGATGGTCGCGGACTGGGTCTTTGTTGGCAGTGGGTTTTATGAAGACGGAGATTCGGCAAAACAATATCTGGCCGAGGGCGGATATATGATCTGCGTCGCCAATTTCCCAATGGCCATGCTCGATGTGACCACGCCAAGTGATTCCAACGGGACGGAATCACTCGCTTATGAAGCAGCAACCGAACGGCTTCCGCCGCAAGACTCCGAAGTCATGATTGAGCTGGTGCCGCGTCCGGCAAAGAAAGCTGCTCAAGATAAAGCCACCAGAGAAAAAACGGAATGACACGAGTGACGTCGTGAATTGAATCGCTCTTTTCGTAACAATCCGTGGCTGACTTACCTGGCTCGGCTCCACATGGTGCGACATGATGATGGTGCGACATGGTGCACCCCGGTTCTACCGGATTGTCGCTGTAGTGCGTGGTTCAGTGACGAACGGCAATTCGGTTCCGGACTCAAGAAACAACGAGCGGACCATTCCCAACCCGATGGGCTTGCCGGCTGACCATGACCAGGCGACAGAGGTCGCTCGACCGGCTTCCTTGTCCTGCTTTTTGGGATTTAACAGCACGGTCCCGACTGGTGGAGTCTCGGTCGCTTCGATTTCAAACGAGGCCAATGCCTTGTTCACGTGCCCCATCGCGTTCAGGCGAGCGATGGGCTCCTGCCCAAGGTAGCAGCCTTTCTGGAACGAAATCGCGTGATCAGTTCGAGCGGCTTCCTGAGCCAGGTTTTCGTCCGACAGGTCGATGCCGTACACAGGAAATGCCGCTTTAATCCGCAGCGATTCGAAGACGCTTGTCCCCGCCGGTGTTATCCCTGCGTTCGTCAACCTGTCCCATAACACATCAGCCAGGGCTGCTTCACCGGTAATCAGGAAGGCTGATACGCCAAAGATGTCCACTCGTTTGATGTGAAGCTCAGAATCCGCTCCTCCGACATGAGCAGTCAATTTCAAGTGTTGCCATGACTCAAGCTCCGTAATACCCAGCCCGGCATCGGTCAGTAACTGAGCAGCCCGCGGCCCCGAAACAAGAAATTCAGTGAGTGTTTCTGTTCGGTCGACGAGTTGAACATCCTCAACGAGACAATACTTGTTGAGATGCAACGTCAACGCCTCGCCCTGCCCCGGCACCGACTCGATCATGAGGGATTCTTCGTCGGCAAACACAAAAACATGTCCGAGGATGCGGCCTTTCACATTGCACAAAAAAGCTTCACAGCCAGTCCCGGGATTCAGCCCTTTGATGTCGTTTGTGCAAAATCCGTGGAAGAACGAGTGGCGATCCGCTCCCGACATCTGTAACTGAGTCCGTTCGGAAACGTCGAAGATCGCAGCCGATTCCGTAGCGGCTTGATATTCTGACTCAGCATTTCCGAAATCAGATTGAGAATGTCGTGGCTCCACGTGATCGTCTCCGCTGGTTGAAATCTGCTGGCTTATGCGGCAGGGACGGTATTATACACTCGACGCGGAAGCAATCCGCAGGAACCGCGGGGCGGGCAATGCCCACCCTGCAAGCTCAATCCACTGACAGAAGTGGCAAACGCGTTTCGTGGCGAGGGCCAGTCGCGATCCGCTACATTCACTCTCCTTGATCGCTTACTTTGAACCCGCAAGGGCAGACTCCATAACAGGACTCTCTTTGATGAACCTTATCGCCAGAATTTCTGCTGGCCTCGCTTTTCTAATGGCCACCGCTTTTGCACAACACGTCTCAGCAGCCGAATCTCCGAACATTCTCTGGATCACCAGCGAAGACAACGGTCCGGAACTGGGCTGCTACGGCGACGATTACGCAATCACGCCACACATCGACGGTCTGGCCGAAAACAGCAGCCGATATCTTCACTTCTGGTCGAACGCTCCCGTTTGTGCTCCAGCCCGAACAACGATCATCACTGGAGTCTACCCGCCGGCGACCGGAGCCGAGCACATGCGGAGTAACGTGCCGTTGTCGTCAACGCTGAAGATGTATCCGCAGATCCTTCGCGAAGCTGGTTACTACTGCACGAACAACAGCAAAGAAGACTACAACCAGATCAAGCCCGATCAGGTATGGGACGAATCGTCGAGAAAAGCTCACTGGAAGAATCGAAAGGCTGGCCAGCCATTCTTCGCCATCTTCAATCATACAAGTCAGTCACGAAAGTAAGATCAGAAACGAGATCGATCCCAAAGACGTGATTCACGATCCGGCCAAGGCTCGCGTCCGAGCCTATCACCCGGACACACCTGAAGTCCGCAAAGACTGGGCTCAGTACTACGACCGTCTGACCATGATGGACGCACTGGTCGGTAAGAATCTGAAAGAAATTGCAGACGCTGGCCTGGCTGACGACACAATCGTTTTCTACTACGGAGACCACGGCTCCGGAATGCCTCGCAGCAAACGCTGGCCTTACAACTCAGGTCTGTATGTTCCACTGATCGTTCACATCCCCGAGAAGTTCTCGCATCTCCGACCGAAACAGTACGTCACGGGCAGCACATCGGATCGTCTGACTGCGTTCGTCGACCTCGCTCCAACACTGCTCAGCCTGATCGGGCAGAAACCGCCAGCATGGATGCAGGGACACGCGTTTGCCGGGAAGCACGACGCTGGCCCGCAGCCGTTTATCTACGGTTTCCGAGGCCGCATGGACGAACGTTATGACCTGCTGCGTTCTGTGACCGACGGGCGGTATGTCTATCTGCGTCAGTACATGCCTCACAAGATTTACGGGCAGTACATCCAGTACATGTTTCAGACGCCGACGACGCGTGTCTGGAAAGAGATGTTCGACGCCGGGCAGTTGAATGAAGCTCAAAGCAAATTCTGGCAACGCAAGCCATCGGAAGAACTCTACGACCTGCACGCTGACCCGGACGAAGTTAACAACCTCGCAAAGTCGCTCGAGCATCAATCAATCCTTAAGAAGCTTCGCAACGCCCCAGCGAGACCTGGCCGTGAAGATTCGCGATGTAGGATTTCTGCCGGAAGACGATCTTCACTTGCTCGCGAAAGACTCAACGCCGTACGACGTGGGTCACGACGAATCAAAATATGATCTCGAAACGGTGCTGGTTGCGGCTGAGGACGCATCATCACTGAAACCCGGTAAAACGAAGTCACTTGTCGAACGACTCTCTGACAAAAACCGAGCCGTCCGCTACTGGGCGGCACTGGGCCTATTTATGCGAGGCAAATCCGGACTCAAAGCAGGACACGACGAACTGACTGCAGCCTTGAAAGACGAGTCACCATCAGTCCGAGTCATCGCCGCGCAGGTGCTGGCTCAGTTTGGCTCCGACGCTGACAACACAATTAGCCTGGACGTCCTGTTAAAGCACGCGTCGCTCGACACGAATTCGATCTACGTCGCGATGCTCGCGTTGAACGCGCTGGATGAAATCGACGGCCGAGCGGCTTCAGTCATTGAACAGATCAAGAACCTGCCAACGAAATCGAAGGTAGACTACCCGCGAATGGGCGCATATATCCCAAACTTGAAAACGAAAACGCTTGCCGATCTTCAGGCGTCCAGATAGCCACCAGACGTCGCAATTGCCCTCTCGGGCAGAAGATTTCAGACAGCGGAAAAACACTGAATTACACGAACTAAGGGCACCCTGTTCCGTGTCGTTTTGTGTATTGGATGGTTGGACTAACTTAGGTATTGTCTGGCGTCCGACACGGCTTTGAGGTAATCGCGCTGTGGCGCTTAGCAATGCAATGACGGAAAGTTCGAGACTGACGCACGCGGCCCCCGCAAATACAAAGCAATCGTCATTGCCTAGTGACGCGTGGACCGAAGGTCAGATGTTTTCGTCGGGCCTGCCAAGGCCGCACTTCGCTGGCAGCGTCGTTTTTACTGTCCCACCGACGGGCAAAGTTGAGCCGATCGAAGTCAAACTACGAGATGCGTTCAAGAAGGCGGGTTGACTCATTTTCGCGTCAGAATCACCTGATGCGGCCCTTGCGGCTTGTTGCCGAAAACAACGTTCGCCGCCAGTGTCATTTTCCCGGACGGAAGTCTGATCGTAGTGGTATGTCCGCGTTCCTGACTGGCTGGGATGTCGATTTTTCGGGTGAAACTTCCGGCAGAAATTGTCGCCTGTCCGGCAGGATGATCACCCTTGAAGATCAGCTCGATCTCGTAATCGCCGGCTTCCAGAGCTTCGATTAGCCAGACACCGTTGGAGTTCCCCGCCCATGGCTGCCCCGAAGCGTGCCGCCAATCCTGACGAGTCAACACGCTACGCATTTCGTGCTTCGTTCCGATGACGATCCGCGGCGGCGCGAAGTTATCCGGCCGCGTCGAGCTGACATCTTTGAACCACGCTTCGTAGGCCGTCTTCAGTCGAGCGGCTACATCCTGGCGGTCGCCGGCAAGATCGTTCTTCTGCCTCGGGTCGTTGCTTAAGTTGTACAGCTCAAGCTTCGGTTCGCCGGCAAAACTCTCCTTGCCAAATCCGCTTGGATGAACCAGCTTCCACGGGTGTTCGTGGATGGCAAAGTGATGATATTGCTGTGGTTTGTTGCCGCGATGCGTCTGCAGGACGACCTGCCGTTGCGGCAATCCTTTTCGCTCGCCAGTTAAGAGCGGAAGAAAGCTGCGACCATCCACCTTGTGTCCTGCTGGGACATCGACACCGCAGGCATCCAGAATCGTCGGCAACAGGTCGATATGTGCGCTCAGAGAATCGGAACTGCTGCCGGCCTTCACCTTCGCGGGCCAATGAAACAGTAACGGCGAGCGGATGCCACCATCATCCACTGCGGTTTTCATACCACGCATGTCGCCGACAAATCTCACACTATTGGGACCGTTGTCGTTGAGGTAAATAACGATCGTGTTTTCGAGGATCCCCAGACCTTTGAGCTTTGCGAATAGCCGTCCCACGTTCTGATCAATGTTGGTGATCATCGCGGCGATGCGGGCCAGTTTTTCGTTCTCTTTCTCGAGCCGCTGAGGATTGAGCTTGTTGACCAGAATTGGCGAAAAGTCGACCTGACTGTATTCGTCATACAGTTCTTTGGGCACGTCGTGAAACGGACCATGCGGCGCGTTGGTCGCGATGTAGGTGAAGAATTTTTCGTTGGCCCTTGCACGCTTGCTGATGAACTCCATCGCGGCGTCGAAATAGATGTCCGTGCAATACCCCTTCATCGAAACTTCTTTGCCGTTCTTAATCAGCGTTGGATCGGTGTACTTTCCTTCGGCACCGATTGGATCCGACGGCTGCCCGATACCACCACCTCGATGAACGAGGCTGTCCTGAAACCCTTGATCCATTGCCCGCAGCGGGTAGTTATCACCCATGTGCCACTTGCCGTAGATTCCGGTCTGATAACCGGCGTCTTTCAGGAATTCGGCAAGCGTTACTTCGTCGGTGTCCATCATCGCTCGACCGATGTAGGTATCGATGCAGCGCGTTCGATAGTTGTATCGGCCGGTCATCAGACAGGCTCGAGTCGGAGCACAAACCGGGCTGACGTAGAATCTGCTGAGGAAGCCACCACGTTTGTGCATCGCATCCAGTTCAGGCGTTCTGATGATCGAATTGCCCATGAACCCGTAATCGCCTCCCCCCTGATCGTCGCTCATGATGACAATCACGTTCGGACGCTCAGCCGCCTGGCTGTTCGAAGATGAACATCCCAGCAGCAGTGCGATTATGGAAGCGAACTGTACGGACGGCTTCAAGAGACTGTTCATTTGTGTTGCTCTTCAGTTTCAGAATTCACCACGGATGTGCTTCGTCGAATTTTATCGAAACCAAAACAGTTTTCGTAGGCCCGACTGCTGAGGATTATTTTCGATGCTGCTCAAGAATCGCTGGCAGTGTCGCCAGATCGAGGTTTCCGCCGGACAGGACTCCGACGACCTTCTTCCCGGTGAATCGCAATCGTTCTTTCCACGTCGCGGCAAGCGTTGCGGCGCCGGCACCTTCGGCCAGATTGTGCGTGTGTTTGAGCAGCCAATAGACGGCCTGACGCATTTCGTCGTCGCTGACCAGAATCACGTCGTCCAGTAGTTCATTCATGATGCCGAGCGTCATCTCTGCAGGCACTCGCGTCGCGACACCCTCGGCCCACGTGTTGCATGGAAAGTTGGTTCCGATCTGACCGTTCTTCCAGGACATGGCGACAGCTGGTGCTCCCTCAGCCTGCACGCCAATAATCTGTGTTTCGGGGCGAAGGTGTTTGGCGACGATGCACGTACTGGCCGTTCCACTGCCCAGACCGATTGGAACAAGGATCACATCCGGGTCTGGCAGCTCGTCGAAAATCTCGACGGCCATTGAGCCGACGCCAGCAATCAGCTTCGGTTCGTTGGCTGAGTGAACGTAGCGAAGTCCGGATTGACCAAGTTCCGTCTCGACGTACGTTCGGGCTTCGTCGAAGTCTAGACCGTGTTCAATCAGCTTCGCTCCGAGTCGTCGAATTGCCGCGCACTTCCCGGGGTTGGTTCCGACAGGAACGACGATCGAGCATTCGACTCGGAATTTGTTCGCCGCGTACGCGAGTGACTGACCATGATTACCCGTCGAGCAACCAAGAATGCCGGCTGCGCGTTCTTTATCCGTCAGTGTCGAGACAAGATTAATGCCGCCTCGAATTTTGAAAGCTCCGACAGGTTGATGATTTTCGTGCTTAACGAAATACCGACAGCCAAGCAGTTCGCTTAGCCCAGACCATTCAAATAAAGCCGTCGGCTTCAACACAGACCGAACACGTGGCAGAGCTGCCACTACGTCTTCATACGAAACTGGACCTCTGGGCATGGCGAACTTACTACAGCGTTTTGAAACTTCAGCACGTAAAGGGAAACGCAGAGATCGCCGGAAAGAATGGCGTTCCTTCTTTCAGAGCCTGATGGCAATCTATAAGCAGACGCAGCGTTCAAAAAGACAGATTGACTCGACGAGCAGCGACCGGGTTCTCTAATTCCTCGGGTTTTCGTACCAGACGACGTTTTCGCTTTGCTGGCCCGCGATTAATAGATCAAGGTCTTTGTCCTGATCGATGTCGACTGCTCGGATGTCGTAGGCCGCCTGCTCCTTCGCGACGATGTGAGTCTTGAAGTTTCCTTTGCCGTCGTTTTCAAACCAGGCCGCGATCTGACTTCCGTAAGCACATGTCGCTGCGTCGATGTCGCCGTCTTCATCCATATCGACAACCTGCAGGCAGTGTGGGAATTCGAGATCCGGATTGATGTCGTGAACCTTCCACGTTGGAGCTTCAAACCAGATAACTCCCAGGCCGTGACCGCGAGTCGCGATGAAGTCAACTTTTCCGTCGCCATTGACATCAGCCTGCTGAATGCAGGTTGCTCCGGGATGTTTCCCCGGCAGTTTGTGCCGAGTGAAAGGTTTGGTGGGATCGTTTGACGCTTCCCACCAGTAGAACCATTCGCCCATCCCGGACGCGTCGCTCGGTCCGCCTTTGGCGCCCATCGCAATGTCCGCTCGACCGTCGCCGTTGACGTCACCGATGCCGAGGTAATGACTCAGCCCCGGAGCGTCATTACGGGCAAAGATGTGACGTTCCCATGACTTGGCTTTGCGAGGCTTCTTTGGAACCTTCAGCCACGCGCCCGAGTTTGGAAACGCTCCGACCGGTTGCGCGCTGTTGGCAAGCAGGTCGACTTTTCCATCACCGTCGACGTCGCCTTTAAGTAGTCCATGGATTCCGTTGATCTCCTGATCAGCGACGCGAACTTTCCACACCCCGGCTGTGGGATTCTTTGGACGTTCCAACCAGGCGACCAACCCTGGCTTATAACGTGCGCCGATGAAATCCTCGTCACCGTCGCCGTCTACATCGAAATGTTCGCTGTGGATAAATCCGTGCCCCTGTGTTTCATCGATGATGTGTTCATTCCAATCAGGAGCGACGAACAGGCGAGTCTTGCCTCCGCTGTTGCTGATGATGTCCGGCTTGCCGTCACCGGTGAAGTCGGCAGCGACGGCCGTATTACATCGTTCGCCTTCATGGACAACGTGTTTCTTCCAACCTTCTTGTGCGAAAGCTGAACCAGTAACGGCCAATGTAAGGGCGGCAGCAAACGTTGATCGGCGACTCATCTGAGAACCTTCATTTATGACGCTGGGGTGTCTGGGAAAAACTTTGCGAGCGTTGCATCACTTGGTCGCTTTGTGACAAACGAGACGGCGATCATCGCGATAGTTGATCCTGCAACGAGTGAAACGACCGGGTGTATGCCGAGGAACTCGTAGTGTTTTTCGACTCCGTATCCGGATTGGTAGAACTCGTAACACCACAACGCTCCGGTTGTGAGGATACCCGCGTAAACGCCTGCGGCAGTCAGACCTCGCCAGTAAAGAGCTGCGGCAACCAGAGGAAATAATGCCGAGAATCCGGCGAAACACCAGACGCCCAGATTAAAAATACCGCCCGGCACGACAAGGCTCAGCATGTAACACACCGCAACAACAGCGACGACAAACGATCGAGCCAGGAAGACAGTGCGGCGGTCCTCTTCTTCAGAGCCTGATTTCCGTTTCAGAATATCCTTCGTAAACATTGTACC
Source organism: uncultured Planctomyces sp. (assembly GCA_937904325.1). GTDB lineage: Bacteria > Planctomycetota > Planctomycetia > Planctomycetales > Planctomycetaceae > JABMPE01. The sequence goes on along the minus strand of CALGTK010000440.1, from coordinate 4,376 downwards.
GAGGCACAGGAACTGGCTGTCGAGCGATGACATGATCGCCGCAAGAATTCCGGCAGTCAGCAGTCCCGCCAGGATTTCGCCCGAATGAGTACTCACCAGATAGCTGAGCAGCTGGGTCGGGTTAACACCTTCCGGCAGGATTCCGTCGGCGGACGCCCACGTTCCGATCAGGACACATGGAGCCCAGACGATCATCACGAAGAGTGGATGAACAACGATCGGCAGTTTGAAGGCGTCCGCGTTTCGTGCGGTCAGCCAGTGCTGAAAAATGTGCGGAAACATGCCAATCGAAAACGGAATCAGCAGGAATGCCAAGTATTCTCGTTGCGGCATCTTTTCACGAGACAGATTAGCAGCATCAACTGCGGAACTGGCAGACTTCAGGCTATCGATAAAACTTTCCTGGCCGCCGATTCCTTTGACCAGAATGAAGAATGTAATGACTCCTAGAATCATGAAGAACGATGTTTGGAATGCGTTGGCCCAGGCAGTGCCTCGCATGCCTCCAAAGAAGACGTAAGTCAGCACGACGCAGCACACGACGAGTGATCCCAGCCAAGGAGGAATGCCATGGCCGTAATCAGCGAATGCGGTTTCGAAAAGTCCTCGGCTGGCTCCGTTGAAAACGGCTCCGGCCGACAGAATTCCAACCAGCACATACGGGATGACAAGACCCACCACGATGGGAAACAATGCCCAGCCGATACGAGGACTTTGAAGCCTGTCCTGAAAGAATTCGATCTGGGTCGAATATCCGTATCGATGTCCCAGCGACCAGAGTTTCAGGCCGATCAGGAAGAAGCAGAGTGGATGCAGGATGGCGCTCGACGATGCCATCAGTCCGTACATGCCAATTCCGACTCGGTATGAAGCCGAGGACGAGCCGACCATCGAGAATCCCGTCATCGTTGTACCGAACAGAGACATCAGCAGCAGGAACGGGCCGATCGTATGGCTGGCCAGCATGTAGTCGAGGCTTGTCCCTTTGAAGAGCCGACTCGCGGACAATCCCAACAGGAGCAGGATTCCCAGGTAAATTCCGATAATGATGAGTGATGTCATGCCTGCGATGCCTCCACAGAATCAGTGACACTGTCAGTTGGCGAAGTCTCGCCTGTAATTTCGGCCGGCCATGCACACTTCACGACGAACAGCCAGAAGCCGGCCGCGACTATCGACAGGCCGACGTGGTACAGCAATCCGATCGGGAACCATCCCGCAACGAGTGTGGGGTCATCCCAGAACCAGAAGTCGTGATGCAGAATCACGAGCAGACCGAGCAGCGGCCAGGCAAGTTTTCTCATGGCGGACAATCAGCAGAGGTCAGTTGAATAATCAGGACATCAGCAACTGATTGTTCCGCGAAACCAGCCGAAGTGCAATCACCGGACTCTGCGCCCCGATGTTTGAAAACTCTCGGCTCGAACGAGCGGCTGACGTGTTGTCATCGCAACTCGCCAACTTCCTTCAAACCAGCCAGACGAAACCAGAACGTCTCGAACGCAAGTGCCGAAGCGCCCGAGAGGGAAATACGCGTGCAGAACGATATTGAAGCGTATTTTCTGACTGAGTCCGAAAGGCTTGAAACAGTGTCGGATTTTGATACTGACTATTGTTTTCGGTACGCGTCATCGCAGTCCTGTTTGATCGGGAGTAACTGACAGGCGAGACTATCAGAAACAACTGCTGTTAGATTTGCTCGATCTGATTTTCGCCATCTGCAACGATTACGACTCGTCCGTCGCCATCTGGTGTTCTGATCAACCGATCTGCAAACGTGACCATTCATCGTTGAGTCGTTAGACAAATTTCACTGCCTGGATGATCCTGTTCTATGGAAGACTTCTAAGATCGCACCTGTCCGAGCTTAATTGAAAGAACCAATGTCGCTGTCATTGAGTGATCGTTACTACGCCGTGCTGGCCTCAAAAACTGCTGGAAAAGCAGCGTCGGCGGTGGAGATTGTCGACAGCGTGCTGGAAGCAGCTCGGAAATCCGGGGCGAGCGACGTGCATCTGATTCCAATCGAGTCGGGTCTCGAGGTTTACTGGCGAATCGACGGCGTTCTGCATGCCATTGAAACTTTGCAGGAAGAAATCTCGGCGAATGTTGTCTCGCGTTTGAAAGTCCAGGCCGGGCTGTTGACCTACCGCAGTGAAACTCCTCAGGAAGGTCGAATTCAAAGCCCTGGCGACGCTGATGTTGAAATGCGTGTCAGCACGTTCCCGACGATGTTCGGAGAGAAGGCCGTTGTTCGACTGTTTGCCGGTTCAGGACAATATCAAAAATTCGAAACGCTCGGGTTGTCGGCGGATGTGCAGGCTGGTCTGAGTGACCTGTTGATGGAATCTGGCGGCGTCATTATGGACTGCGGACCGGCCGGCAGCGGCAAGACCACAACTATTTATGCTTGTCTTCGAGAATTGGCAGACAAATTTGGAGCGCAGCGGAGTCTTGTCAGTCTGGAAGACCCGATCGAGGCAGTGATTCCGGGAGTCGCTCAGTCGCAGATCAACGCTGCGGCTGGTTTTGACTATGAAACGGGCCTGAAGTCGCTGATGAGGCAGGATCCTGAAGTCATTCTTGTCGGCGAGATTCGTGATCGAGTGGCAGCGGAAACAGTTTTCCAGGCAGCGTTGACGGGGCACCTGGTCCTGACGACGTTCCATGCGGGCAGTGCGACGGGGGCAATCTGCCGTCTGTCTGACATGGGAATTGAACCATATCTTTTGCGGACGAGCTTGCTGGGGATTGTTGCTCAGCGGCTGGTTCGCAGGTTGTGCGATTGTGCACAGGAATCATCGAGCGGTGACGATTTGCTGGGACTCGACCTGGCGAGCTGCCATGTTCCAGTCGGTTGTGAAAAGTGCCGCGGCACTGGTTACCACGGTCGGTTGTTGCTGGCAGAATTTCTTCGAACGGAATCATCAGAACTAGGGCGAGCGATACTCTCTCGAAGTGACGCGGACGAGTTGGAGTCGCTGGCGATTTCAGCGGGCATGAAGACACGCTGGGATCGAGCGATAGAAGCGGTCGGATCCGGACAGACCAGTCCAGCGGAAGTGAGAAGAGTTTTTGGATTTTCGAAGTAGCGACAGATAAGCAGACTGGTTCGTTAAGAGTTCTTGAACACACAATACAGAGTTTTCATGCCCGATCAGTCACCAACAGATTCAGGTTCACAAGCCATGCGGCTCGAAGATCTGCTGGCGTTCAACGAAGAAGTCGGCGCGCTGATTCGAGCAGGCGTGCCGCTGGACCTCGGACTGCGGCAGTACGGTGCATCAGCTTCCGGACGGCTTGGCCTGTTTTCACGACGTCTTTCTGAACGGGTTTCACAGGGAGTGACTTTGCAGGAAGCGATCGCCCAGGAAGGTGATCATCTGCCTGGGATTTACCGAGCAATTGTGGAAGCTGGTATTCAGGCAGGACGTTTGCCGGAAGCGCTGGAAGCATTATCTGTCGTTGCTCGGGTTCTCTTAAAACTACATCGGCAGGTTATTGCATCTCTGATTTATCCCGCGATTGTGCTGGGGCTCGTCTGGTTGATGCTGATTGCCTTTTCTCAGCAGATTATCCCGAGGTTTCTTCACATCTGGGAGTTTCTGCATTTGGAGCCAGGGCCAGCGATCAACATGATGTCCATGATTCGCGAGACAATGCCGTACTGGGGAATTGGTACTCCGGTTGTCGCCGTCGCGTTGTTTTGCTGGTTGCAGGCTGCCGGCAATCGAAACAGTGCCTCGCCGGCCGGGCGATTAGTCGAAAGTCGGCTTCATCGTTTCGCATGGATTCCGGGCGTCGTCCGTAACTACGACTGCGCAACGTTTCTCAAGATTCTCGCTCTGCTGGTCGAACACGAAACTCCACTGCACGAAGCGCTGATTCTCGCAGGACACTCAACCGGGAATCGTCAAATCATCATCGATTCAACAACGATTGCTCAACGGATTCAGAAGGGTGACTCATTGCAGGAGTCACTCCAACCTGCCACGCGGTTACCGAAATTCCTTCGCTGGATGCTCCGCTCGGGGGCGGAATCCGGAAAATTAAACGAAACACTGAAACTGGCAGCAGACGTCTACGAGAAGCGAGCCTCGCGACATGCCGAGTTACTGCGAGTCGTTCTGCCGGTCGTTCTGACCGTCTTTATTGCCGGCGGCGTGACACTACTTTACGGATTGGTGCTGTTTGCACCGGTCCGCGAGCTGTACGACAGACTCGGCGATCCTGTTCTCATGTAAGTTTTCATCCAGCGTTTCTGACATCAATCATTACTGTCGACTTAGACAAGACAGCATGCCTCAATATCAGTACACAAGCTCTGACGAGAACGGTCACCGTAAGTCAGGCTTCATCGCAGCCAGCAGTGAAGC
>CALGTK010000439.1 GCA_937904325.1 uncultured Planctomyces sp. | reverse complement strand
CCACCGCTCGCACGCGGGAGCGTAAGTGAAATTCGTTTTCAGTAACCTGAGCCTGCATAGTCAGTTTGGCTGTGTCGCGCGACGAAACGAGGCTCCATCTTCAGTGTGTGAACCAGATCTTGTCGCTCCAGTTTTATTGCGTCATTGGTGAGTAATTAATTGCTTAATTTATCGGAAATACATCAGATAACTTCACCTTGACCCGTTCTGGTGATCTGCGTAACTTTCGCGCTCAACCTGTCGGTGGAGCCGTTCTGGCTTTACCTGCACCCCTCTGATTGCCCTCCGAGACACTTCTTCAGCTTCTCATACCTGCACCCGGCACCGTCGGTGGAATTCGTTCCGCAACTCGGCTGTCGACAATGCGGTCCCGTCCAGATTCTTGCGGAAAGGATTCCCATGAAACGCCTTGTTCTATCGATGGCGAGTGTTTGTGCTGTTTCACTCCTGAGTGGCTGTTGCTGGCCAGGCCTTTGGACTCCGTTTGGTGGTTGCCAAAGTGGTTGTGCCACTGGTGGTTGCGGTCCTGGCGGATGTCCTCCAGGCGTCGGTTACAACCAGGGCGTTGGCACGATTCAGACTGGTTATCCCCAACAGGGACCCGTAGCCAGTTATCCATACCCGCAGCAGCAGGTTGCCTATCCGCAGATGATGCAGCCGACCATCGCGATGGACTCGCTGCCGACTTATCGCTGAGCAATCTCGCGACAATCTCAACTTGGCGACCGCTGCATTCTGAGATTAAAAAAGCAGCCGGCAGGTTTGTTATTTCCTGCCGGCTTTTCTGCTGCGCGGGTGGAGCCCAGGTGGCTGCCAGCATGAATTCCGAAACCTTCGCAGAGCGACGGGGTTTGAGCGGATTCGCCATGGTTCTTACTCCCGACGAAGGATCAGTCTCGGTGCTTTTGCTGAAACAGTTCGATCCTGAAGAAGAATTCTGCGATACTCTACACAGTTAGCTATTCAAATCATTTCTGTATCTGGACCGGAATGTCCTCTGCCACTCACCAGATCGACCAAATCGCCTGGCTTCGGGATCCGGACGTGCAGCGCATGCTGCGAGTGCGGGATGACGATGAAGCTGCGTTTGGAGAACTGGTCGAGGCCTACCAGAATCGGCTGATCGGAATCTTCACGCACGTCCTGCACGACAGTTCGGCGGCGGAAGATCTCGCTCAGGAAGCGTTTTTGCGAGTTTATCGGGCAAGGCATCGTTACCAGCCGACGGCGAAGTTTGCGACGTGGTTGTTTCGCATTGCGAATAATCTGGCGACGAATCGACTGCGATCTTTATCTCGACGAAAAGAAGTCTCGATGAAAGGGGCAGATTCCGGACGGCAATCGCTTCCGAATCCCGAACAGTTGGCGGCTGAAAAGTCTGCATTGATGCCGACCCGGCAACTCGACAATCAAGAGATGCGGGAAGTCGTGCGGCAATCTCTGGACACTTTGAACGATCGACAGCGCATCGCATTGCTACTCAACAAGTTCGAACACATGAGCTACGCAGACATCGCTGCATCGATGGATTTGTCAGTTCAGGCCGTCAAGTCGTTGCTGACGCGGGCTCGAGAAAATCTTCGAATTCAACTGGAACCTTACCTGACGGGTTCACCTGAAAGAGGATCAAATTAGAAGATGCAGGGTGAGTGTTGCTCACGAGAATTTATCCGATCATTGGGTAGTGCATGCTTAACGAAACTTAGCCGCTGATGGAATCGACCTGTGTCGTCTGACAAAGAAAAAGAAGAACTCATTGCTTACCTCGACGGCGAACTGCCGGATGAGTCAGCTTCACTTGTGGAGAAGTCGCTTGTCGACGATGCCGCAGTGCGAAGTGATGTCGAGCAATTGACCAAAACGTTCGACCTGCTCGATCTGCTCCCACCTGCAAAGGCGTCTGACGGTTTTGCCGAGAAGACGCTCACGGCAATCCGAACACAGCAAAGTGTGCCGCATACGAAAGTGACTGAGAAACCCTCGCCGGTCGAAAAAAAACAACCCAACGTTTATCGATACGCAATTGCCTGGGGAATTCGCGTTGGCGCGTTTCTGGGGTTGATGTTCGCGGCGACGGCTGGTTTCAACGGAGCATTCAAGCAGAGTAGCAAACCAATTGATGAGTTGTTGACCGAATTTCCGGTGATCCAGCGACTGGATGAGTACCAGGAAATTGGCGACGTCGAGTTTCTCAAAACTCTTAGCGAAAGCGGATTGTTCGATGAGCGAGACAAAGCTCCTCAAGACTGATTCGCCTTCGAAAGACGGCGAGCCTGTTTCGGAAAAGCCGAATCGAATTCTTACATGGTTGGGCGACAACCGCTGGTACATCGCCGGGACGCTGGTCGTACTGATGATTGCTCGTTCGGAAGCAAAGCGGGCTGAGACGCCAGAGATGCGGAAAAATCGGCAGGTAATCGAAGAGATGTCGCGTGCCGAACGAAACCGGTTGCGGCATAACCAGGAGCAGTTTGAAAATCTTTCACGCAAGGGCGTTCAACGTGTGCAGCGGATCCATGATGCCGCACAGAACAATCAGCGGCTGGACAAAACTATTGCAGAGTTTCACTCATGGCTGGCGACGCTTTCGTTAGGTGAACGTGAAGAACTGCTGGCGACCGTGAATGTCGAAGATCGCTTGCAGATTATCCGCCGCGTCAAGACAAAGGCAGCGTCGCCACCATCGCAGCAGGAATCCAAACCAGCGTTGGATATGGCAACGCGAACTCAATTCGCGAACCTTCAAGTTTCTTTACATGACTACGAACGAATGATGGTAGCAGGGGCAAAGTGGTTAAATCTGCCATCCGAGTCAGCGAACAAAACTGCATCAGGGCAATTGGAGTATCACTCTTCAGTGCTCGCAGCGATTCTGGACGAGATACTTCCAGGTTGGAGAACTACGATGAGTCGAACTGGGAATCGACCTCGTCCGATGTTTCCTGACAAACTGCGTAAAGCCTTGCTGGCCAAACTGAGCGATCCGAACATTCGGCAAGCGATTTCAGGTCGAACTGTCAACATTCAAAATATGATGGTGATGACGTTGCTTGTGCGCGGATTGTTCAACGAGACGCGTCGGGTTGCGGTTTTTTTAAAACCAACCGACGAAGAACTTGATCGCGTATTTAAAAGTCTGCCAGATGATCGTCGTAAGGGCATTGCAGGGATGCCAAAAGAATTGGGCGATCGATTTCTGCAACAGGTGTGGGTAACGCGTCGTCTATCGCCCAAAGCTGAAGAAAGTCTATCCCGAATTTGGGGTACGTTCGACAAACTTCTAAATCGACATCCCAACGGGACGAACCCACCCCGACCACGGTTTAGTGGCCGCGACTTTAGACCGAATGGAAAGTAGAGCGACAGGTAATTGTACTCTTTAACGATGATCCGCACACAGCCTGAACGACGATCAGTTCGACTCTACGCAGACGCGCATGAACCGACTCAATAGATTTTTTCATATCGACGAACGAGGCAGCACTGTTGGGACAGAGCTTCGCGGCGGTGTCGCGACGTTCCTCACAATGGCATACATTCTGGCGGCCAACGCTGGAATTCTGACCGCCGCCGGAGTTCCTCTACAGCCGGCGATTATCTGCACGGCTCTTGCAGCCGGGATCTGCTGCATTGCAATGGGGTTGCTGGGAAATTTTCCGTTGGCACTGGCTAGCGGGATGGGCCTCAACGCGTTCATTGCGTTTACCGCTGCCCCGGCGATGGGTTCCTGGCAGGCCGCAATGGGGCTTGTCGTTCTCGATGGCCTGGTCATCTCGGCTCTGGTCGCCGCTGGCCTGCGCGAGGCGATGCTGGACGCCATTCCGATTGAACTTCGCCATGCGATGGCGGCCGGTATCGGATTATTTGTGGCGTTGATCGGTTGCGTTAACGCGGGAATCGTTAAGTCATCGGGGATGCTCATTCCGCCGGTCAGCCCAGGATCGTTCAACGACCCGACGGTCCTGGTCACTCTCGGCGGAGTCGTGTTGACCGGTGTCCTGCTGGCCAGAAAAGTTCCAGGCGCAATCCTGATCGGGATCGTCGTCTGCGGAGTGGTCTTGCATTGGACCACCGGTCTTAACGTGACTGCGGAAGTCGAAGATTCCGCTTCGGAAACCGTTACGTTGTTTTCATGGCCGAGTTTCACCGACATGAGCCAGCTGATTGGTCAGGCCGATGTAATGACGGCGTTGCAGTTCAAATTTTTACCATTGCTACTGACTCTGTTGATTGTCGACTTTTTCGACACGCTGGGAACTGTCACGGCGATTGGCGACCAGGTAAACGTCAAGGACGCTCAGAACCGAGTCATCGGCCTGCGGAGAATTCTTGCGGTTGATTCTGCCAGCGCCGCGATTGGAGGGTTCTTCGGAGTCAGTTCCGTAACCAGTTACATCGAATCCGCGTCCGGTGTCTCTGAGGGAGCGCGGACGGGGTTACATTCGGTCGTTGTAGGTGTCCTCTTCCTGCTCTGCATTTTCGCCGCTCCTCTGGTTGCACTCTTGCCAGCGTCTGCGACGGCTCCTGCATTGATCGTCGTTGGCTTTCTGATGGCCGAGTCGATCACAAAAATCGACTTCACGAAGCCCGATATCGGAATCCCGGCGTTCGTCACGCTTCTTCTGATTCCGCTGACTTATTCGATCTCGCACGGAATTGGTTACGGCCTGCTGACATTCGTTGCGATGCGAATAGTTACGTGGCGAATTCGAGAAGTGCATCCATTGCTCTACGCGGCTGCTGTCGTTTTTGCCGTCGCTTTTCTGTGGACTGAGTAATTCGCGATGGAAATGCGTACTCGGTAAATTGGTGCCCTGAAGAGTCCCTCATCCGGCTCGCCGGAAGAAGCTCTGATCGGGCCGCTTCGGTGTCCGGAATTCCACGGTGTTTCGACGAGTTTCTGCAACCAATGATTGATTTGATGGTGTTGGCCTTTCGGTTAGACACACGCGAGCAGACATGTTGCAGACTGCTTACGGTTTTTGTCGTCAGAACTTAAGATTTCTGGACGGCGTGAACAGCGACGACCATGGAATGTCGCATTGCAAGAGTCGGGACACCGCCGTCGCTGAGTACACCACAGTCAGCCGCTGGTACATCGAGATATTCTCTGGCATGCTACAGAAGTTGAAGGCGATCGCCGTAGGCAACGGCAGCCTGCTGGATGACTCGATCGTGCAGTACGGCTCTGGCATGAAATACGGCAACTGTCAAATTCGCGAGAATCGGCCGATTCTGCTGGCCGGTGTCGGTCAGGGCCGTATGGAATCGGGATGATACCTGGTCTGCTCAAAATACACCCCGCTGTTCAGTCTGCACGCGACGTTGGCCAGAAAACTCGAAGTCGGGCAGGAAATATTCAGCGACAATTCAATCACCGACTTGTAATACTGCTGCGAAGAAACGACATTTGATGAAGCCCGCTTCTGATAATCAGAGGCGGGTTTCGTTTTTCAGTCATCACGATGTAGCAACACAGTTTGTTCTCAAGCATCAAGACGCAGTTAGTGCGCAGCATGAAGCGATTTTTCGGACATCTAATAACCAGCGTTGCGATAGTTGCTTTGATGGTGGCGTGTTTCGGAAGCGACTCGGGGAGCGATGGGGGAGCCTACCCGGCGCGGCCGATTAAGCTTGTCGTTCCGTTCGGGCCGGGCGGAGGCAGTGACACGTTTGGGCGAATTATCAAACGCGGCATTGATGAGGCGGGACTGCTGCCGCAGCCGTTTGTGATTATCAACCGGCCAGGCGGCAGCGCGACGATAGGCAGTCGGTACGTTCGCGACGCGAAACCCGATGGATACACACTGCTGCTGTTACACGATGCGATCATTACGGCGAAGTATTCGGGCAAGGTGAACTACGGTCCAGAGGCCTTCGAACCTGTTGCATCGACTGGCGAAATCGGGATGGTCATCGTCGTGAAGGATTCGTCACGGTTCGAGACGCTGACGCAGTTGCTTAAAGAGTGCAATGAAAAACCAGACACTGTGACGAACGGAGTGAATCTTGGTGCTCCGACGCACTTCGCCGGGCTGCAGCTGGAGCAGGCGTTTGAGGGAGCGAAGTTTCGATTCACGCAGTCAGGCGACGGCGCGGATCGCGTGCAGAAGCTCGTCGGCGACCACATTGAGGTCTCATCGTTTTCAGTCTCGGAGTATGTCGGATTTAAGTCGCAGGGTATTCGAGCTGTCGCCTTTCTCGGTGAAGAACGTTGCGACGCCTTGCCGGAAGTTGCAACGGCGCTCGAACAGGGGATCGACGTTGTAGACTACAACCGTCACTATTGGTGGTTTCCCAAAGGTACCCCGCAGGAATGCAGCGAGTACATTGCTGGCGTTCTGAGAAAGGCCATGCAAACGGAGCACGTTCGCGAACGGCTGGCGGAATTGAAGATGGAGCCAAATTTTCTGCAGGGGCATGAATTTGCCGACTACATCGACAACCAGGTGGCGGCGGCTCAGACAGTTGGAGAACAAAAGAAACCGGACGTTCCCGATATCCCCACGGGCGTAGTTTGGGTGCTTGTCGTGTGTGCTGTGGCGATAATTCTGGAACGACGACGCCCAACCATCGGCTCAACGGCCATCGACTCGCCGGCCATCGACTCGCCGGCCATCGACTCGCCGGCCATCGACTCGCCGGTCACAGACACGCCAAAGGCCTCGCCTGCGACGATAAGAACCGTCGGGCTTCTGGCGGCAACAGCGGCCTACGTTTTTGCCATGCAGTACGGGGTACCTTTTGTCTGGGCGACTCTTGTGTTCATACCCTGCGGCGGATTTCTGCTCAGCCAGCACAAACGATCGCACGCTTTGATTCTTGTCGAAACGTCGCTGCTCGTCGCTTTTGGTGTCCAGTTTGTGCTGACAAAAATCGTTGTCACTGACCTGCCGTAGAACGATCATCTCATCGCGTAGTAGAACGAATCATTGTGACACCGACCGAACAAGCCATCGCACTGCTTACGGCTCCAACGGGCCTCGTCCTGATTGCTGTCGGGACCAGTCTGGGGATTACTGTGGGAGCCATTCCCGGTCTCACCGGTGCGATGGTGATCGCGCTGACGCTTCCGCTGACGTACTCGATGGACGCCGGCAACGCGATGATCCTTCTGGTGAGCATGTATGTCGGATCAATCAGTGGCGGACTGATTACCGCAACGCTGCTGCGGATGCCTGGCACGCCGGCTTCTGTGATGACAACGCTGGACGGCTATCCAATGGCGAAGGCAGGCCAACCCGGCCGCGCGCTGTCACTAAGCATCATGGCGTCATTTGCCGGCGGTGTTGTGTCGTGGCTTTTTCTGATCGCTCTTTCCGAACCGATGGCCGAACTGTCGACGAAGTTTGGTCCCTTCGAATTCTTTTCGCTGGTCATGATGGCTTTGGTCCTGATCGCGTCTGTTGGCGGCAAGTCGTTGAGTGCCGCGTTGTTCTCCGGGATGTTCGGAATTCTGTGCGCGATGCCTGGAGTCTCTGAGGCGACCGGCGAAGTACGTATGACGCTGGGCTTCGAAGACTTGAACGGTGGTCTGAAACTGCTGCCTGTACTGATCGGCTTGTTCGCGCTCAGTCAGGTAATCAACGACGTGCTGCGACTTGACAATGCAATCGAGCAGATTTCCATCTCCAGGCAGAAGCTCTTTCCGGCGATGGCCGACTGGAAGCAGCATGCGGTCAACATGCTTCGCTCATCTGTCATTGGAACCTGGATCGGTATTCTGCCAGGGATTGGGGCAAACATCGGATCGGTGGCGGCCTACTCAACGGCTCGGACTTTTTCGAAGACGCCAGAGAAATTCGGACACGGTAGCGAAGAAGGCATCGTTGCGTCGGAAGCCGCCAACAATGCGACGATCGGCGGAGCGTTGATTCCTCTGGTTGCGATGGGAATCCCGGGAAGCGTGATCGATGCTATCCTGCTGGGAGCGCTCGTCCTGCATGGGCTTCAGCCGGGTCCTCTACTGTTTAAGCAGAGTCCATCCCTGATTTACACGATCATGGGCACGTACTTCATCGCGAACTTTTTCATGTTTGGATTCCTTGTACTGGCCGTACGGCAGATCGCCCGTCTGACGGATGTTCCCAGAGCGTTCCTGATCCCGGTGATCCTGACATTCTGTGTTGTCGGTTCGTACGCTCTCGGCAACCGAATGTTCGACGTCTGGGTGATGCTCATATTTGGGCTGGTTGGATTCGGGATGGAGAAGCTGCGAATTCCGCTCGCTCCGTTTGTGATCGGTTTTGTGCTGGGTCCAGTCGCAGAAAAGAATCTTTGTGCCGGTTTGATGGCCTCGGGAGGAAGTTATCTTCCGCTGGTCACTCGGCCGATGTCCGCGATTTTTCTCGTGATCAGTTTTATTCTGCTGGTCGTACCGCAGATTCAACGACGGCGCGGCGCTAAGATGCCGACTGCAACTGCTTCGTAACTTCGCCCCCCATACTCAAAGTATGAGGATGTGGTATCCGGGTGGCCTTTCAAGAGATCTCTAGACACTATGACTCGACCAAACATTCTGTGGTACTGCACCGATCAGCAACGTTTTGACACGATCAAGGCGTTAGGTAACGAACACGTGCGCACGCCAAATATCGACGCGTTGGTTGGCGACGGCGTGGCCTTTACTCATGCCTATTGCCAGAGTCCGATCTGCACGCCCAGCCGCGCGAGCATCATGACAGGCATGTACCCGAGCCGTGTTCACAACACGCGAAACGGCAATGACACGTTTCCCGACTCACCACCATTGATCAGCAAGATGATTGCGGACTCGGGCTACGATTGCAGTCTCATTGGGAAGTTCCACCTGACGAGCGGTGGACATCGACCGGAACCACGACTCGACGACGGATTCAACGACTGGTGGCACAGCCATGCTCCACGTGACGACTGGCCCGAGGGAACTCACGACTATGCCGACTGGGTTCGTGCGCAAGGTGGAGACCTCAACGTTCTTCGTGAAAGCAAAGATCGTGTGCCGGCTGAGCTGCATCAGACAACCTGGGCGTCGGAGCGGGCGATTGAATTTATTTCGCGGGAGCGCGATCAACCCTGGCTGCTTAACGTCAATATTTACGACCCGCATCCGCCGTTTATTCCGCCGAAGTCGTACGCCGACGAATTCAAAGCGGAAGATATGCCAGGCCCGTACTTCCAGGAGAGCGATCTTGCTCAGCAAGCGAAGTTTGCCAGCGTCGACTTCCAGGATGAGATCAGAACTCCCGAAGAACACAACGCGAAGGATGCTCAGGCAAAGTACTACGCAATGATCGCTTTGATCGACGATCAGTTTGCGAGAGTCCTCGATTGCCTCGAACAAACCGGTCAGCGAAATAACACAGTCATCATTTTTACCAGCGATCACGGCGAGACACTGGGTGATCACGGCTTGATGTTCAAAGGCTGTCGGTTCTACGAAGGTCTCGTCCGAGTGCCACTGATTTTCTCATGGCCGGGTCAATTTCAGAAAAATCTACAGTGCGATGGGCTGGTCGAGTTGCTCGATATGTCTGCGACGATTCTTGAGCTGTGCGGCGTCGAAATCCCCGGCTACTTCCAGGGCCGCAGTCTGTTACCGGTTCTGCGAGGGGAAGAAGGCGGCAATGACCTTAGAGACAACGTCCGCTGTGAGTACTTCGAAGCGCTCGATCCATTCTTCACGGGCGGACCGGGAAGCTACGCCACGATGTATCGCGATGAGCAGTACAAACTGACTGTTTACCACGATCAGCAGCTTGGCGAACTTTATGATTTGAACGCTGATCCCTGGGAATTCAATGACCTCTGGGACAATCCCGCGTTCGCCGACGTTCGCAATAAACTGATCTGGAAAAGCTTCAACTCGCACGTCATGCAGACGACAGACGTCGGCTCAAAACGAATCGCTCCCATGTAGCATTGGGGCAACAATCGACATTCACCACTTTCATGGAGCGACCTATGGCTCAGCACCTGTCACGTCGAGGATTTCTGGCTGGCGGTACAAGTGTCGGCCTTCTGAGTGGTCTGGGCGATCTGTCATTCCTGTCGAAACTCGATCCAGTTTCTGCCGCGGATTCGGTATCGAATCCGGCGACCGTGAAGTTTCAACCGGAAATCGAGCCGCTCGTTCGGCTGATCGAAGACACCCCACGCGATAGGGTGCTCGAAGAAGTGGCGGACCGACTTCGCAAAGGAACGACGTACCGTGAAGTGGTCACCGCTGTTCAACTGGCGGGAGTGCGAAACGTGCAGCCTCGCCCCTCGGTTGGCTTCAAGTTTCACGCAGTCCTGGTTGTGAACTCGGCACACCTGGCGGCACAGTCATCTCCCGAGTCGGACCGCTGGTTGCCCATTTTCTGGGCGATCGATGAGTTCAAGGCGTCGCAAGCGCGGGACGTCACCGAGGGTGACTGGACGATGTCCGCCGCTCACGAAGCGTCGGTTCAGAAACTTGCCAGCGAACCCGGTGTTCAGCCTCAAACGACCCTGACGCGATTTGAAACTGCGATGGACCGTTGGCAGCCGGACGCTGCCGATCACACGGCCGCGGCGCTGGCCAGGGTCGGAAGTGCGAAAGACCTGTTTCCCATGTTCGCTCGTATGGGAGCACGCGACTTTCGGAGTATTGGTCACAAAGCGATTTTCGTTGCCAACGGCTTCCGAACGCTGCAGCACATTGGCTGGCACCATTCAGAGCCGATGCTTCGAGCAATCGCTTATGCTCTTCAGAACCACTCGGGAGAGCCGAATCCTGGGGACAACGATCTGGCGGCGGATCGTCCCTGGCGTCACAACCAGAAGCTGGCGTCCCGCATCAAAGGTGAACTACCCGATGGCGCCGCTGATTCCGATTCGACGAGAGAACTCGTCCGCAGTCTTCGAACGTGTTCAGCGACCCAGGCCAGCGACGTGGTGGTCGACATGTTCAACAAGAAAGTTTCCGTGCAGTCGGTGACTGACGGCCTCTATCTGGCGGCCGTCGAGCTGCTGCTTCGGCAGCGAGGCATTATTGCCATGCACGCGGTGACAACCACAAACGCCTTGCAATACGCGTTTCGTCAGTTGACGTCGGGAGGCGGGCATGAAGAAACTCGCCGCTTGCTGCTGCTGCAGAATGCGTCATTCCTGCCGATGTTTCGCGATGCGATGCGCGGTCGCGGACAAGTTGGAGACGCGGCGATCGACGAACTGCAGCCAGTGCGAACTTCGACAGGCGCTGAAGGCCTCGACGATATTTATGACGACGTCGGCCGAAACCATTTTCAAGCTGCCGGCAAGACGCTGGACTGGCTCAATGCAGGAAACGATGGCAAATCGTTCATCGACGCGGCACGCCGGCTGATTTTCCTGAAAGGCAACAACTCGCACGATTACAAATTCAGCTCGGCCACGCTGGAAGACTATACCCACATTTCGCCGGTGTGGCGAAACCAGTTTCTGGCGGCCAGCGTGTTCAACCTGCGCGGAACAAACGACCGCGACAACGGTCTGGTTCAAAGAACGCGCGCCGCTCTTAAGTCGTGAGCAGACCGCTACGTGTGTCGGTGGAACCGTCGTGGGCTCGCCACGCGTGAGAGATGCCCGCATAAGAAAACGTCGTTGGCATCAACAGGCAACGTCGTTTGGTCTCTGTTTCGGCAGACTTCGTCGTCAGAATAGTTACGCCAGTCAGCGGGAAGATAGATGCAGCGTCGCTTGATCGCGGTGACACAGAGGGCGTGAGCCTGCTCAGATTCTCGAAATTCCAGGTCGTCCAGATTTTCGATAATTCCGCCAAATGTGGCTTGAAGCTTCTGCAAACGCACTCCGGTGACGACGGTGCTTTATTTGTGAAATCAGAACATGGCGACCAGTCCGAACAGAAGTCGGCAGAATGCCAATGCGATAAGTGCTCCCAGCACGGTCATCACATTGACAGTCGTGCTGAACGTGGCTGTTGAGTCATCTACGTCGACGTTTCTAAGAAACTCGCTAACCGTTGCCAGCGATATTCCTGGACGTGGAGTTGCACCCGTGCCCGACAGCCTCTCACCGTCGCCGCTGACATTCGCCTCAGCAACAGGCTGGCCACATGAATTGGTGATTCCCAGAGTATCAGCAGGTCGACTCTGGAAACGGCCAGAAGCATGCAGCCAGACAGTAATCCGCCCAGGAACAATGTCGGGGCGGCGGCGCAGCAGCCAGTACCCGGCAACGACTGACAGGGTTTCGACGGCGGAGATTTGCGTAAGGCTGAGTATTAAATCAATCGAAGTCATGCGTCCTCTCCCTGATCAACGAGGATCTGTTTGAGGAATTCGCGTTCGGTCTTTGACAATCATCTCATGTCCAGAATCTGGACGAGCAGCTTTTGTCTTGAACAGTCAAACAATCGTTCAACCAGATCACCGACGAGCCGTTTGGAAACGTCTGCGAACGACCGTGCCGCGCGATACTGAAATGGGCGAGACTTGTTGAGTTGCTTGCGAAAGTTCTTGTCTTCCAGTGCTCGCTCGACGTTAGCGACCGTGACATACGCCTGTTCGACGCCAGCGTCAGCCAGTCGTTGCCGAGCGTGGTCGGCTGTCCCGGAGCCTTCATCCACGAAGGCTCGCAACACAACCAGTTCGCGCTCGGTCAATTCCTTCGACTGTGGTTCGGTCATCTCACCTTCCTTGATTCTCTGGCCATCGAATTTGCTCTTACAAATTTGACGGGTCAAATTTGAATGGCCAAATCCAGAGCCGATCTCAAAACACCACAAGACCGCTTGGTCCGCACCCCTGTTGAGCAGCAATGTGTCATGTTGCGATGTGCGAACGCTTGCGGAGTGGCGAGTTGCCGAAGATGCTCAGTGTTCATCGGGCTGAGTTCTCAAAACGTTTTCTGGAGTATTCCGTGTACGTACCGATTTTCCGAACCCGTCAATGTTCAGCTTCAAAAAATTCAAACGACACTGTGTCGCCTGCAGGTTTGCTGATGCAAGCCCTGATCGTGGCATGGCTGTCGACGAATTCTGTCCTCGCAGACGAACCTTTAGATTCAAAATGGGACTACGCTCCGAAACTGCTTCGACCGTTCTGGGAGGGAGACACCGTCGAGGGCGAGTCGATGTTGTTCATCAAAGATTCAAAGACCGGTACCTCGAAGGCGTCGGTGCTGTTTCCGATTGAGGCCGTCTTGAGCGTTCATAATTCAGCGGGCGACATGACGTACGAAGAGGGCCGTGACTATTTATGGAAACGTGGTTCTCGTGAGATCACGATTCCTGCTGGTACACGGATTCCATCGTTCACGACTGCTGACCTGCGTCGTCCGGATGATTCGCAGAAGTACAAACTGACTCATCGTGACGGGAACGGAGAAATCTTCTTCGGCGCGAAGCTTGAATATCACAACATGCAGACCTGCATTACGTACAAGCATGAGCCGACGGAGTGGAGCACGATCATTCCGAAGTTCGACGAGCAGGATTTACCTCGAACAATCGGTCGTCTTCGAAAAGGGCAGCCGGTGTCCATCGTGCTGATTGGCGACAGTATTTCGTCTGGATGTAACGCATCGGGCTGGGCCGGCGGAGCACCGTATCAGCCGTCATTTCCAGGACTGCTTCAGCAGCATCTGGAAGCTCGGTATCAGTCGAAAGTGCAAATGACGAATCCTTCTGTCAGTGGCAAGGACACTCGTTGGGTGCTGTCAACCATCGATCTGGTCGTCAAGCCGAAGCCAGACCTGGTGGTTGTTGCGTTCGGAATGAACGATGCCGCCGGACGATCGGCGAAGGAATATCAAACCAACACAAAAGCCGTCATGACGAAGATTCGAGACGAGCTTCCAAACACCGAATTCATTCTTGTGGCAACGATGCTGGGAAATCGTGACTGGCCAAGACTGAAGCAGGAATTGTTCCCACAGTACCGCGACGCACTCAGAGAACTGTGTGAGCCGGGAATCGCCCTCGCGGACATGACGTCGATCTGGAAGGAATTGCTGAAGCGAAAACAGGACTGGGATCTCACCGGCAACGGAGTGAATCATCCCAATGACTTCGGCCACCGTGTGTACGCTCAGGTGCTGTCGACACTGCTTGTCGCGCCCGTGGCAGATCCCGCTGGGCGATAGTCCAGCGGTGAGCCTTCATTGAATTTCAGTCGGGAACCCGCGCCGCTCAGAATACGATGAAGGTTGAGACGAAGATGCCTTCGCGTTCGCGTTGGCGGTTGTCGGATCGGGAAATGATTCCGGAAGCGTCGAGAAAAATCTGTGGGCCGAGTTTTCTTTGCCAGCGCAGGCCCACTCCCCAGACCGAGTCGCCCTGTGGTTGCTCCCAGGCAAGTTCGGGAGTGATGGATTCGTCCTCGTGGTTGCGGAAGAGTTGAACGCCCAGGGACGCTCCGATTGTGTCAGCCGGGTTGACGCCTTGACCGATTCGAATCAGCGGATCGACTGCGAACGAGCTTCGCAGTCGGTTGAAGTTTGCTCCGCTGATCGGGCTCCAGCCGCTCGTCGCTTTAAATAAGTTTCCGTAGAATACGACATGTTCTATGCCGGTAGCACATCGGATTTCGCGCGGCGCGAGACGCGTCAGATTGCTTTCGGCGACGAACAGGGATCCGTCACCGGTTCCACCTTCGTCGCCGTCTTTGAACAACGCTCGGCCTGCCAGTGTGACTGGACCAAAGAACTGCGTGGTGCTTAAGGCAGCGTATCGGGAGTCGAATTGGTTGTCGTCTGCGTGGCTGACGTAAGCGACAGTCCCTTCAATGAAAGCGTTACGCCAGTCCGCTGAAGCGTGCATTCCGACCAGTTCCGCCGAACGAGGCGTTGCCGTGTCTACGTCGTCAAAGAAGTAAAAGCCTTGAACGTTAAGGTTGCTGAGCGGCGGGATCAGCAGCGTGTTTTTATTAACGATGAGTCCCGTGACTTCGTCGTTGATCAGCAACGAGTTGTGAACTGCGTATGGAACTTTTCCAACGGTGATGTGATAGTCCAGTGGCGTAAACTGGTCGTCAATCAGGCCGCCGAACAGACTGTAGAATTCACCTTCGATCCACCACCGATCAGGGATGCCGGTCGAGTTGTCGTCGTACCCGGTTGGATCGTCGAGACGGAAGAATGAACCACCAGTATTACGTCGTCCGAGTGGTCGAAATTGCACATGGGCACGCTCCGTACCGGTCAGACGTAAATCCAAGTCGACAATGAGTTGATGTCCGACGCTATCCTGGCGAGTTCCTCCTTGTTCAAGAAACAGTCCGAACATTTCGTACGAGCCATTAGCAACCAATCGAGGTTCCCATTGAAAACCATTGTCGCCGAACCATTTCAGCCCTTCCCACGAACCGACTGGATCCGAGCCGAGAAATTCCTGATACGCCGTTGCTGTCGGCAATGGCTTCTCCCACGACTCAGGCAGCCTGAGCATCTTGACTTGATCGTCGTCGTGCGAAAGGAAATCCGCGTTCGCGTGTCCGCCTGCGGCTTCGTAGAGAGACGAGCCTCCGAAACGCTGAAGTTCGGCAGCCAGCGAAGGCAACGGGACGTCGCCTTCCGAAGCGGCTGTTGCGGTGAACCGGTGAGGTTCTGGTGGGTTGGGAACGTTGCCAGTGCTGAGCGGAGCCTGTGTGGAACCACTTTGTTGATGAGCGATGGTCTGAGCAACGGATCGGGTTTCGGTCGACGAGTCCGTTGTGGGATCAGGTGACGGCCGAGCTGTCAAAGCAGACAACGATGATGAAGGACCAATTCGAACGGTTGATTCAGGCTTATAATTCGTCACTACTGGCAAGGATGACTCCAGTAGGCGGTTGACACCTTGCAGGAAAACAGAGTCGGCTCCTGTAGACGTCCCAGTCACAATGACTGTAGCTGCCAGCAGAATGCACACGCTCCTCACACCGCGACAGCGAATGATTTTTCCGAAGAGCTGTAATGGGTATGTCGGCCTGATCATCGCAGGAAGAGTCCCCCTCGACGATGTCCAACCTGCATCACGCAGTCGTGCTGGTCGATGACGACTGTTTCGAGCAGCGGCTTCAAGTGTGGCGTTCCAATTTCGTCCATCAGGTGAGGTGGGATGTGTCGATAGTTCAGTCGAACTCGCAGGCTGTAGCGACCTGTCTGCTCAGGAACGGTGATAGAGTACTTCTTCGACGCGGTGCTGAGTGGTGCAAGGCTGCCTTTGGAAATTCGGAACGTCGATGGTCGGCCAAAAGCGGCTGTCGGCTCAGAGGCGGGTCGGACGATGTTGAGTGGTGCGAGCTGCCGATTGACTGAAAGAATCAGCGGTCGCTCCGTGCCACGAGTAGCCAGCCCGACGAACTTACTTTGAAAGTTCAGAAGATTCCGATCCCAATGAGCATGTCCGCCGAGTACTGCGTGACTGTGTTCGTCTCGGAGATCCCCATTCAGGTCGAAGTTGCCGGTGATAAATGCGTTCCGCCCGTATTCGTCGCAAAGTTCGATAGAGACCCAAAGCTGACGTTCTTCGGTGAAGCCCGTTGGGAAGTTGTGTCCGGCAACAAGGCTACGGACGTCGACACGAACCGAAATCCGATCACCGCAGGACGCAGTTTCAGGGGCCGTTACGAGAATCTCCGCCGCGTTCTGCAGAAGTTCGTATCGCTTTTCACGAGCGACGCGGAGCTGCTTGCGGTTTTTGTGACGAAGCTGATTAAGCGTTATTTTCTGATGCAGCGTTAGACGCTCCGTACGCCGGTAATCTGTTTCGTACATCCAGTCGAGTTTGTACGGAAACTCTGTATCTGGTAGCAACGAGTAGTCCGGGCCGGCAAATGTGTGATCCGACAGTGGTCGCAGCGGAATTGTTTCAGGATCGATGCCTGGCACAGTGGCTGCTCGACCAAGTGGTCTTTCACACTCAAGGAACGGCTTTCCTTGAACGGGACCCATGTGGCAGTGCTGGCAGGTTTGTTGATTTTTTGCGGCGGGACTGTTCAGCCACTCGCTGAATGCTTCTTCCAGACGGATGCCTTCCGGGCTGTAAACGTCGTGGCAAGTTCCGCAGAAGGCACTCGATCTGATCGAGACAGACTTTGTCGCACCGTGTAGGTTGTCGTCGACCGAGATCTCATTCTGGAAAGGTCCGAACATACATCCTTCCGAAAGCTTCCCGGAAACGATGTGCCGACGAGTGCCGGCTTTGTAGTATGGCTTAGCAACTCGGTGGCAGGTTATGCAGGTCACGCCTTCCATCGAAAGTCGAGAGCGGTTCACGTTTCGACGCTGCCCGTTTTCTCCGAGTGCCGCACTAAGTGGCGCGTGGCAGCGAGTGCAGAACGTTCCAAGCGTTCCGCTGGTTCGTTCCTGCAGTGTCAGGTTGAAGGCCTCGAACACCGGACTGTGTTGCGCGTAAGCGTGCATCGAACGCGACCATTCGGTGTACTGTTTAGGGTGGCAAGTGCTGCATTCTCTGGCTGATGGGAAATCCAGTTCGGTAAGTGGCCACGTGTCACAGGTATCCGGCAAGCGGTACTTGAGAGCGCCATTTCGGATCCATCGCTTCAGAGTTTCCAGTTGTCCGGTTGTGAGCCACTCGGATTTCTCTGGCGGCATGAGCGGCTTTTCGGCTTCTTCAGAGTCGAGCCGCTCCGAAGCGTTCCAGACGACGTATTGCCACAGCAACGACGACTCCGGCTTGCCCGGCACGACAAGTTTCTTGCCATGAAGATGTGGTGTGTCGACCAACGCTTCCCAGTTGGTGAGGTCCGTCTGCTCGGTGTCGGGGCGATGGCACGCGTTGCACTTTTGAGCGAGCATCAGGCGGACGTCTGGCCAGTTCACGTCGTATGGATGCTCAACGTTGCTGATCGTGTGCGGCGCTGCTGTGGCTGACGAAGTGAGGCTCACCAGCTTCGATTCTTCGTACACTGGAACGGTACAGATGGCTGCGCCGGCCAGCAAACAGATTAAGTGGCTGTGGGACATCCTTGTCACCATCCGCGAGGAGTGTGGGGTTGGCTCTGCCGCGCGGCAGAGGAGCGTCGTGCCAGCAACGCAGTGCAGGCTTCAGGAGAATCGGTATAAGCGGACTGATCGATTCGCGCAAACCGAACAGCTAACGATGACATCGGCACGTCGCGGAGTGATGCCCGGCGGAATCCGTATAATCCGCATTCTCGAACACACATCCAGATCAGCCGTGTCGCTCTTCCATCGAACAAGGGGACCAGGATAGAGAATCTATTCCGGCAGGGCTGGCTCGGTTTTTAGATTTATGAGCGATTCGCTCAGGATGTCTCAAGCGATCGTCTCAATCGAGGTTGCACTCGTTTCAAAGCAGCGTCAGCGGATTTTCGCGTGTTTTCAGAGGCAACGTGACTGGCTGGCCGAGTCGGTGAGACTCGAAGACGGCAACGATCAACTCAGTCGCGGCTCTTGCGTTATACATGCTGCTGAGTGGTTGCCGCTCATTTTCGATGGATGAAATCAGGTCGATAGCTGCTGAGGTGTTGCCTCCGTCATGGCTGTCGGACGTGATCGCTTCTGGTTTGCCGACTCCGTTCGATGAGATCGGTTGCCACTTTGACCCTGACTGTCCCGGTGACCAGCTTGAGTCTTCCAGAATGTATGCCGTGCGGCCGTATCCTGACTGCAGATGAATCTGCCCTTTCGATCCGACGATCCGCAGGCCAAAACGTGTCGGGCTGCCACCGGCTCCGCGTTTCGAGGCGAAGAAACCGTTGACTCCATTCTTAAACTGATAGGTTGCCTGAATGTGATCGCCAGCCAGCGGACCAATTCCTTCATTGCCTGGCTTTACGTGTTTCTTCGAAACCGGCTCGCCGTTTTCCCGGACTGTCGCGAAACACGACTCAACCGCACCGAACAGCATGTCCGCCAGGTCAAGCATGTGAGTTCCCAGAACCCAGAGGTCTTCGCCGCCGCCGCGGCGCGAATCTTCTTTACCACGGATTCGAACTTCGAGCACGTCACCGATCCGTCCGTCTCGAATCAAACCTTTGATGACGCGAACGATGGGCGAGTGTCGTGTGTTATGCGCGACGGCCATTTTAAGGTGTCGCATCTCACACGCTTTGATGATCTGGTCACATTCTTTGAGAGTCGGGCAGAATGGTTTCTCCATGTAGATGTGGCAGCCGTGTTCGGCACTTGCCATCGCCATTTCGTGGTGCCGAGCTATCCAACGCTGGCAGATGGCTACGATATTCGGTTTCTCTTTTGTGAGCATCTCGCGGTAGTCCGCGTAGCCGGTCTTTGCTCCCGAACGCTTGACCGCTGCCGCGCGACCACCATCGTGCTCGTCCGCGACGGCGACGACTTCGCACGAATCGAGATGTTGCCACGGGCCATCAAGACCGTGCCCGTAGTTTCCTTGATTCGTGCTGCCGATAATCGCGACTCGGTACTTCGCCATGCGACAAGTCTCCGTCTTTATTTGCCGATGCAATAAAGGTGCTCGTACGTTCGCAGCAGAATTGTTCCGTCGACGAGGATCGGTGTGGCCACCGTGAATTCGTCCGTCAGATGATTCTTTGCGATTACTTTTGCTTTGTCGGAAACGTCAACGACGAAGGTCGTGCCATCCTCACGCGTGACGTAAAGATGATTTCCGGCCAGTGTCGGCGATGAGCTGAATCCGTTGCGGTTTTTCTCGAGCAGAATTTGGTCGACGACTGCGCCTGATTTCAGATCGAGCGTCGTCAGGGTGCCTTTGGCCTTGCCGTTGTCTCGGCAGATGAAGACTCTGTCGCCAAGAAAGGTTGGCGTTGGAACGTCCGAGCCGACTTCGAGAGTGGTCCAGACAACGTGACTCTTTGTGACATCGCCGCTGCCGCCGAGTTGAATTCCAGTCACCGAACCGCCGCGAGCGTAGGGTGCTACGAGTGTGCTTCCCGCCAGGACTGGCCCGGAGATCGACCGGAAGTACTGGTGCTGAGTCGGGTTCAAACCGCCCACCCGCCAAAGCTCTTTGCCAGTGGCAGCGTCATGGCCGGTGGCGTGGTCGGCTCCCAGCACATAGATACGTTCTTTATCGTCGATCCATTCAACAACGGGTGTCGAGTATGCCTGTGCGGCTTCTTCCGGAGCGTTCAGGTTGCGGTCGACCTTCCACGCTGATTTGCCCGAAGTCTTGTCAAACGCAGCCAGGTACGACGGGCCGGTCTGCATCACAGTGATAATGACATGAGACTTAGTCAGGATCGGCGACGTGCCGAGGTCCCACCACAGCGTATCTTCACCGAATTTCTCCTGGACGTTGATGTGCCATTTGAGGTTTCCCTGCAGGTCGGCTGCCACCAGGTCGCCACTCTTAAAGTACGCAAAGACAAGCTTGCCATCGGTGACACACGACGGATTGCTGCCGCTGGCTTTCTTATGCTTGCCTGCTTTGTCGTTGCCGACCTTCAGTTCCCAGTTATGCTTCCCGGATCGGTCATAGCTGACCAGAACGTTTTTTCCGCCACGACCCATCGTCAGGATGATATTGTCTTCCCAAACGATCGGTGTCGACGCTCCGCGGCCGTTCAGTATTACTTTCCACTTAACGTTTTCAGTGGCACTCCACGACGTTGTATAGTCGCCGGAAGCAGCGATGCCGTTTGATGTGGGGCCTCGCCAGTTCGGCCAGTTGTCAGCAATAGCGTCAACACAGAAGGTGTCCGCACCGACAAAGCTGGCGATCAGCAGAAAGCAGGGAAGCATGCGATTCATCAGTTCGTAACTCCGTAGTATCAGTCGTTAGGTAAGCTGGAACAAACTCCGCACAGTTCCGGCAATTCTTAAATCGTTCGCGTGCAATGCCGTAACTGTGCGGAGGTTGTTCCAGCGTGCATGCTTTCCGGCCGAATGTCGTGGCAGGAAGCCGCTACGATACTTTCCGAGCGACATGCCGAACAGCGAACGAATCTGTCCCGGTCGATGCGTCTTTGGGCGAGACTCGCTGGCTTGCGTTCGTCTTACGACGACGTAGGATGCCGGAGCTCATGATTTACCCCGGAATTGCGGCCGATTCGCTCGGCCAGAACTCTCAGGAGCCGTTTGAAGTGGCCAAGAAGACGATCAAAGATGTCGATGTTTCCTGCAAGCGAGTCCTCGTTCGGGTGGACTTTAACGTTCCGTTGGACAACGACCTGAACGTGACTGATGACTTACGAATCCGGATGGCGCTGCCGACGGTAAAGTCGGTGCTGGAACGCGGAGGAAGTCTTGTCCTGATGAGCCATCTTTCGCGACCAAAGGGCAAAGTCGTCCCGGCTATGAGTCTAAAGCCAGCTGCCGAAAAGCTTGCTGAATTGATCGGGCAGGATGTCGCCTTTGCAACGGACACGGTCGGCGACGACGCCAAAGCCAAAGTCGAAGCACTGCAGCCCGGCCAAGTGGTTTTACTTGAGAACGTTCGGTTTAACCCGGGTGAAGATCGCAAGCAGGAAGACAACGTCAAAGAACCATTTGCCGAAACGCTGGCAACCTTCGGCGATGTTTACGTGAACGATGCATTCGGCACTTGTCACCGCACGGACTCGTCGATGTACCTCGTGCCTTTGAAGATGGAAGGTAAGTCGCGGGTTGCTGGGTGCCTTGTCGAGAAGGAAATCAAATATCTCGCCGACACCATCTCAACTCCGGAACGGCCTTTCGTTGCCATCGTGGGCGGAGCCAAAGTTTCTGACAAGATTAACGTCATCCGCAACCTGCTTGGCATCTGCGACAAGGTCCTGGTCGGCGGGGCGATGGCATACACCTTTGAATTGGCCAAAGGCCGCAACGTCGCGAAGAGCCTCGTCGAGCATGACTGCGTCAAACTCGCCAAAGAGCTGATGGAAGAAGGTGGCGACAGGTTGGAACTGCCAATAGACACGCACTGCGGCGACGACTTCAGTGGCGACTGCAACAAGTGCGTCGTCGAAGCAGGCAACATCCCCGTTAACTTCGAAGGCTTCGATGTCGGACCGGAAACGGCAAAGAAGTATGCCGAGACTGTTCTAACTGCAAAGACCGTTGTCTGGAACGGACCGATGGGCGTCTGTGAAATTCCGCCATTCGACGCAGGAACGACAATGGTCGCTCAGGCGGTCGCCGACGGAGACAACACGAGCATTATTGGTGGTGGCGATAGCGCCGCCGCAATCCAGCAGCTTGGTTTTGCTGACCAGGTTTCGCACATCAGCACCGGCGGCGGAGCGAGCCTGGAAATGCTGGAAGGCAAAACCTTTGCAGCCGTCGATCTACTCGACGAAGCGTAAGCAGAGGTATCGTCAGTTGCTTCACGGTCGAACCTGCAGGGCGAGTGTGAATACTGGTGGCCCGGCAGAAACTATTTCTGCCGGGCCTTTTTTGAGATTTATCGCCAGTTGTCTGGTACCGGGTAAGGACACGTGAATAGTTGGTTCTGGAAACAAATAATGGTAGATGCACTTATTCTTTAATGCGTGTCCATTTGTGGTCCTTGTGAGTGCAAGTGGCGTGTCGGGTAACAATGACGTGCTTATGAGTTGTCCGTTTTCGTTAGTCTGTCTCTGAGGGTGAAACATGACACGTCTCAATGTTCGATGCTTGGCAGCATACTTTCAGCGATTTCTGGTTGTCATGGTTTTCTCCTTCGCCAGCAGGTTTGCTGTGTCGGCGGAGCGACCGAATATCCTGCTGATCGTGAGCGACGATCAGCGGCCGGACACAATTGCCGCGTTGGGCAACGATGTGATTCAGACGCCGAATCTAGATCGCCTCGTACGTGAAGGGACGGCGTTCACGCGAGCAACGTGCGGTAATCCAATTTGCACTCCGAGCCGCGCTGAGATCCTTTCTGGATGCTCGAGCTTCCGCAATGGCGTTCTCGACTTTGGAAAATCGATCGATCCCGAGTTGCCACTGATGGCTCGTTGGTTTGCGGATGCTGAGTACCGGACATCGTACGTCGGCAAGTGGCACAACGACGGAGCACCGATCGATCGCGGTTATTCGAAATCCAACGGCCTCTACCGAGGCGGTGGAAGGAAGTGGTACAAGCCTCAAGTCGATTGGTTCGGGCGACCGGTCACAGGGTATCGGGGATGGATATTCCAGTCAGACGACGGAACGAAGTATCCAGAGCGCGGCGTTGGGCTGATGTCAGATATCAGCGAGAAGTTTGCGGATGCCGCAATCGAGTTGCTCGAACAGCCAGGTGATAAACCATTCTTTATTCACGTCAATTTTACGGCTCCACATGATCCGCTGATGGTCGAGCCAGAGTTTGAAAAGATGTACGACGCGGCGAAGATGCCTCTGCCGAAGAACTTCGCCGCCGAGCACCCGTTTGATCATGGCAACTTCGACGGTCGTGACGAAAAGCTGTTCGCCTGGCCGAGGACTCCGCAAGAAACCCGGGGCGAACTGGCTGCTTACTACGCAGTGATTTCACACATGGACGCGCAGATTGGTCGTGTGCTGAAGGCGTTGAAAGCCAGCGGCGAGCTGGAGAACACGATCGTCGTTTTTTCGAGCGACCATGGTCTCGGAGTCGGCAGTCACGGTTTGCGAGGCAAACAGAGTATGTACGAACACACCATCGGAGTTCCTCTGGTCATGGCTG
Organism: uncultured Planctomyces sp.; assembly: GCA_937904325.1. Lineage (GTDB taxonomy): Bacteria > Planctomycetota > Planctomycetia > Planctomycetales > Planctomycetaceae > JABMPE01. Next base: position 9,102 of record CALGTK010000439.1, on the reverse strand, counting down.
GGCCGGGTATCTCAAGTGGAAAGCGGCTGGCCACGCAGTGCTACTTGCGAGACCTCTTTCCGACACTCTGCGATCTGGCCGGTGTTGAAGGTCCGGGTGAGCGGATTGATGGGCGAAGCCTTCAGCCAGCTCTGCTTGGCGAAAAGGAGCAGATTCATCCGTTTGTAGTGGGGTACTTTCGTACGTTTCAGAGGATGATTCGCTACTCCGGATGGAAGTACATCGAGTATCCGTCAGCCGATAGAGTACAGTTGTTTCACCTTTCCGAGGACCCTGACGAATTACACGATCTCTCAGATGACCCGCAGCGGGCCAGGAGACGGATTGGGATGGCGACGACGCTTCACCGATGGATGAAGGACAACGGCGATCCACTATCCGCTTCTAAATGAAACATGCGTTCCATTTCCGGTGAGGCTTACGTATCAAATCAGACGGAAACAGCAACCCGTGAACCGATCGACACATTCCGATGCAGCAAACTGCTCGGATGATTTTGCGTAAGGCTGTTGCAAAAAGCAGCAGTACATAATGTTGCACGTGACAATGTGCGACCTGCCGCAATGATCGACGCTGGTGCAATTCACGACTAACAGGTTGCCGGAAGGCAAAACTTCTGACGTTTTAAAGTTTGTCACATGTTTGGCACAACGAATGCTTTAATGGAGTTTCAGCGGTAGCAGGCGTTGGCCCGCACTTGTTACCGTCGGTCTTAGCGTGGCGGATGACTCTGGTCATCCGTCACGCTTTTTTTTGCGCCGAGGTTTAGTCCACAGTGAGGCGAGCCAGAGAACATACATTTCACTGAGTTTAACTCCGGAATAAATGTTGGATTGCCAGAGCCGCACTTACTCCAATCGAAAGCACAGCTACCGGATGATTGTGAACCATTTCCACACACAGGATTAGGATGATCATCCAGCCTGGGGAAGTTGGACCGCATTCGAGTATCGAAACCATTTCCCGGCTCCCTGGTTTTGTGTGTTGAGTCCGGATGAATAGTGTTCAAGTTTGAGAGATATAACTTTCAAAACTGAAAGTTCCTCTACCTCATTTGGACATCCGCCTGTCCGCAACACTGTTGATGAATCTGCTGCCCGGCGTGACATCGTGACCGTGAGTCTCAATAATTGAGGTTCGTCGATGTGACCTCGTAACTTTATGGACTCACTGCAGCAGGACTCGTGATGGACTACAGGAATCTCGGAAAAGCTGGCGTCAAAGTCTCACCCATCTGTCTCGGAACGATGATGTTCGGGGGGCAGACCAGTGAAGCAGACTCAATCAGGATCATTCATCAGGCGAATGATCTGGGGATTAACTTTATCGATACCGCCGACATGTACGCGGGTGGCGAATCCGAAGTCGTCACGGGTAAGGCGATTGCTGATCGGCGTAACGGTGTCGTGCTGGCTACTAAGGGCGTCCAGAAGATGGGCGACGGACCCAACGATCAGGGCGCCAGTCGCAAGCACCTCATGCATGCCCTCGACGAAAGTTTACGACGGCTGAATACCGACTTCATCGACGTCTACTATTATCACGCGCCGGACTACTCGACGCCGATCGAAGAGTCGATGCGAGCTCTCGACGACATGATTCGTTCCGGCAAGGTCCACTACATTGGGTGCTCGAACTTCCGAGCGTGGCGAATCTGCGAAGCACTCTGGACCAGTGACAAGCTGAACCTGCACGCGTTTTCGGTTCTGCAGCCACTTTACAACATCATGAACCGCGACATCGAAGTCGAAGTGCTGCCGATGTGTCAGGAGAAGGGGCTCGGCGTCGTCAGTTACTCGCCACTCGCTCGTGGCATCCTGACCGGCAAGTACAAGTTGGGCGAAGGCTATCCCGAAGGCAGCCGAGCGTCGCGCAACGATCCGCGGATGCAGCAGGCAGAACTTCGTGATGCGAGCATTAAGCTCTCACAGAAGATTGCCGAGTACGCTCGAAACACGAAAGGCTGCGAACCGACTCACTTTGCGTTGGCATGGTGCCTGGCGAATCCGATCCTGACGTCGATCATCCTCGGACCAAAGACGCTGGCTCAATTCGAAGACAACATGAAGTGTTTTGATGTAGATATCACCGCCGCTGATGAAGATTTTATCGATAATCTGATTCCGGTTGGCGAACACAGCGGCAAAGGCTTCCAGGACACAGCCTATCCAGTAACAGGCCGGCCTCGCGCATGAATAATCTAATTGCGGCAGTTTGATAGTTTTGAATTTCAAATGACGAATAGAACTTGGTCAGGCACAGCCTGACCAACCAGGAATTGTATCGATGGAACCTTCTACAATCTGGACGATCGCGACCCTTTGCATTGGAATGCTGATCGTCATTGGAGGCATCCTGGCGTTGCGACTGCATGCCTTCCTGGCTTTGACGTTCGCCGCGCTGGTTGTCGCAATCATGACTCCGCAGTCAGCCACGCAGCACTATGAAATCAGCAATAGTGCAACCCGGGTCACTTATACTGAGGACGTGGAGTACGACCGAGCCGATCTGGATGGTAGTCTCACGCCAGCGACTAATGTGCTCGTTGGTATTCCTGACAAAGATCAATTCGGATTCGATCGCGAATACATGCTGATTCGGCGGATGGGTGATGTATATAAAGTAATCATCCCCCGAATTGATCCAGTGGACGGACTGGGTTCCAACACCGGCACCGATCCGGTGGCGACGGCACTGGTCATGGTCGTTGTCGATCATTCTGCCGGCAATCGTCCGCAGGTTGGCGATTTCGTCATTGAGCCTCATCTCTACGCGTCGGCGGTGAAGGAGTCCAGGCAAACGGTTGCATCTCGTGTCGCGTCTGGGTTCGGCACGACCGCCGGGAAGATCGGCATTCTGATCGCTATGGCGTCGATCATCGGAAAGTGTTTGCTGGACAGCGGGGCCGCGGACCGAATCGTTCGCACGGCTCTTGCGAAGTTCGGCGAAAAGTTTGCTCCGCTTTCCTTTGTGTTCAGTGGATTTCTACTGGGTGTGCCGGTGTTTTTCGACACGGTCTTCTATTTGATGATTCCGCTTGGCAAGGCAATGCAACTGCGGACTGGCCGAAACTATCTGCTCTTCGTTCTGACGATCGTGGCGGGAGCGACGATGGCACACTCGCTCGTTCCACCAACTCCGGGGCCGCTGGTAGTGGCTGAGGAACTCGGTGTCGACATCGGCATGATGATCCTCGCGGGTTGTTGCGTGGGATTTTTCACTGCGGGATTCGGATACCTGTACGCGTCGATGTTTGCCAACAAAATCTGGACGTTGCCGCTACGTGAGACGTCTGATTTTTCGCTGAAGGATCTGGAAACACTGTCCAACCGAGATGAGTCGGAACTGCCACCATTCTGGTTGTCTATACTCCCCATCGTACTCCCCGTCGTACTGATTGCTGGCTATAGCGTGATCAAGGCTTTGGAAGTTGAGATGTCGCCAACAGTCAGCAAGATCGCTGCCACGCTCGGAGACAAGAATATTGCGCTGATTATTTCAGCTGTGATTGCCATGTTCACGCTGATCCGGTCTCGTGGACTTTCCCGGAAAGAACTGGCGGATGCTGTCGGAGCGTCACTGGCCAGCGGAGGGATCATCATTCTAATCACGTCTGCTGGCGGAGCATTCGGCAAGACACTGCAGGCAACGGGAGTTGCGACGTTGATCCAGGATCTCTCAGTGACGTCGCCAGCGATGATTATCACGATGGCCTGGCTGATCACGGCGGCCATTCGGACAGCTCAAGGCTCGGCGACCGTTGCCATGATGACCGCCGTTGGGATTCTGGGAGGCCTTGCGCAGTCTGGAACGCTGCCGTTTCATCCGGTTTACCTGGCACTTGCCATCGGTTGTGGTTCCAAGCCGATTGCCTGGATGAACGATTCCGGATTCTGGGTGATCACTCGGATGAGCGGCATGACCGAAGGCGAAGGTCTGAAATACATCACCCCCATGACGACGCTGATGGGCGTTGTCGGACTCGTTGTCACGATTGCCGGCGCGATTCTGTTTCCAATGGTTTGAGGGCGACTGAGATCAGTTAGAAAAAAGAAGTTTTTGACCGCAGACTGCGCTGAGGGCTTTACAGAGAACGGAGAGGTCTCCAATGGTTCTCCGCGTCTTGCTCTGTGAATCTCAGTTTCTCTGCGTTTAAGTTTTGCCAGAGTCGGTGTAAGGATGTGAAATGCCTGAAGCAGCGATGCAAAAACGCGCGACACGTGTCCGGTATTTGATTGTCGCCGCAGCGACATTGATGTCGTTCCTGCTTTATCTCGACCGGTTCTGCGTCTCTTTTGCCGTTGACTATATCCGTCAGGATCTGGGGATGAGTCAGGGGCAGGTGAAATGGTTTCTAAGCGCTTTCTTCTGGTCTTACGCACTCGCTCAGGTTCCTGCCGGCTGGCTGAGTGATCGATACGGCGCGAGGATCATGCTCGTTGTCTATATCCTGACCTGGTCATTCTTCACTGGGCTGATTGGAGCAGCCAACAGTTTTGCCATGTTGATTGTGTCGCGGCTCGGTCTGGGATTCGGTCAGGCAGGGGCCTATCCGACAGCAGCATCGATTGTTGGACGTTGGATGCCGGTTACGGCTCGCGGAAGCGCGAGCGCGATCGTTGCCAACGGCGGCCGCATTGGCGGTGCTCTTGCTCCGGTGCTCACTGCTTATCTAATCGTCCAGTTCGTGCCGATGGGGACTCCTGTCGAGCTTGTTCCTAAAGACATCCTGAATTCCAGTGAGGTCATTGAACGACTGCAGACCGACGGGAAAGTGAGCTCTCTGCGTGCTCATCTCACGCAAGGCGACACTGATAAACTGGATGCTGCAACGCCTGCAGCTCAAGAAGACATCGACAAATCCCGAATGTACTCAGGTGTCGAAGCCGAAGATCTTGTCGACATGCTGAATCGGATTATCGAGTCTGACGAAATTTACAACGAGCAGCAGATGGGCACGGTGAAGTTGCCTAAAGAAGGTCTTCGGATGCTGGCCCTGGTGAACGAGGGCGAAGAACTTTCGCGCGACCAGCGAGTACGGTTTCATCGATTTTTGCTGGAAGGTGTGTTTCCTCGAGGATTGGCGAAGCTGTACGGAAAAGGCTGGCGACCGATCATGTATATCTACGGCTTCGCCGGAATTTTCGTCGCTGCGTTCTTCTGGATCTTCTTCCACAATCGCCCGGAAGTTCACCCGTGGAGTAACGAGACGGAACATGCGCTGATTCTGGAAGGTCGTGAAGAGCTTTCCAGGCACGACGGGCAGAAACTGGAGCCGGCTCCGCTCAAAGCGCTCGTGTTGAGTTTCAACATGTGGTGCAGTTGTTTCTCGCAGTGGGGCACGAACGTTGGCTGGGTGTTTCTGGTGACCTGGCTGTCTCGCTACCTGTTGGACGTTCACAGTGTCCCCATCCTCGAACGTGGTACGATGGCGATGACCCCTGTGCTGATCGGAATGCTGGGTATGATGTCGGGGGGGAAAGTTACCGACAGCCTGGCAGCAAAACTCGGCGTCAAATGGGGACGCCGGCTTCCAATCGCCGGCTCTCGAGTCGTCGGGTTGTCTGCTTATCTTTGTTGTGTTGCGATCACGACCTTGCTGCCGGAAAATTCGGCGTTGAACACGCCGTGGGTTTTCGTCGGACTGTTTTCTGTGGTCGCATTCTCGACGGACTTCGGCACGCCATCGATCTGGGCGTTTACTCAGGATATTGGTGGTCGGCAGGTGGGATCAGTGCTCGGCTGGGGAAACATGTGGGGGAACCTGGGTGCTGCCGTTTCGCCGCTGATCTACGATTACTATCTGGGCGAAACGCCAGGGCTTCGAGAATGGAACATGATGTTTCTAGTATGTGCCGGAGCGTTTCTTTTCTCAGGCATCTGCGGCCTGCTTTTGGACGCGACTCAGCCGCTGCTGGACGACAACGAAGAGTGAACTTCGACGCGGCAATTGAACTGGATTAACTCTCAAATCTGCAGACAGCATAGCTGGTAGGAATACATTCGGTATGAAGGCAGAGATCATTTCGATCGGCAGCGAACTCACCAGCGGAGCGAAGCTTGACACCAACAGCCAATGGCTGAGCACGCAACTCTCCGAAATCGGCATTCCCGTCCACTTTCACGCGACGATGGCCGATGATCGGCAGACAATGCTCGAAGTTTTTCAGACCGCAGTCAATCGGTCGGACATTGTGCTTGTGACAGGCGGACTCGGGCCGACACTTGATGATCTGACGCGTGAGTTGATTGCACAGCTGACCGGCACGGAACTCGTTCTCGACGAACCCTCGCTGGAATTCATCGAGAAGCTGTTTTCAAAACGCGGTCGAGTGATGTCTGATCGGAACAGAATCCAGGCGATGTTCCCGGCAGGTAGCGAAGTAATGCACAACCCAGTCGGCACTGCTCCTGGTGTCTGGATGGAAGTTGCTCGTGAAGGTCGACCACCAAGCCTCCTGGCCGCGATGCCAGGCGTGCCGAGCGAAATGAAGTTGATGTACCGAGATCAGGTGATCCCGCGACTCCCACAGGGAGAGCGAGTCATCCGGCGCAGCAGCGTGCATTGTTTTGGGCAGGGGGAATCGAACATCGAAGAAATGCTTGGTGACCTGACTGCCAGAGACCGCAATCCGGAAGTTGGTATCACGGCATCCTCGGCTACGATCAGCCTGAGAATCGCCGCTCATGGATCAAGCATCGAAGAATGCGACGTTGCCATCGCCGAAACGAAATCACTGATTTCAAAAAAGCTGGGAGCACTTATCTTCGGAGAAGACGACCACACGCTCGAATCATCTGTCGTCAGCATGTTGCTGCAGCGGGGATTGGCGATCACAACTGTCGAAGCGGGAACGCGAGGCTTGCTTGCTCAGATGTTGAGTACAACTCCGGGATCGGATTTGTGCTTTCTGGGCGGAGTCGTACTGAACGCATCGCCGAGCGTGGTGATTTCACTCGGCGATGACGACCAGGCTGCTGACGCAGATTCGGAAGTGGGATCGATGAGTCTCGTTTCAGCCGAAGAGACTTTAGAGATGGCACAGAACGCTCGACGACGTTTCGAAAGCGATTTCGCCCTGTCGATTTCTCCGTTCTCCGAACCGTCAGTGCCCGGTGAACCGGCGACTTCGTTCATGGCTCTGGCTGGAGAAAATGTCAACGAAGTTCACGAACACAAAATTCTGGTGGACCCGGCCATCGCTCGTTCACGAGCGGCCAAGGGAGCGCTGAATCTGCTGCGACATCATCTGCTTGATCTCGGTTCGTCTTTTTCAGGCGGGAATGGTTCCGATGCAAAACACAAATAAGCGTCAATTGCTTCTTTAGAATATTGGATTTGTGTGTTTGTGTTGGTTTCTGCTTATTTTTGGATTCTGTGATCCGAGTGTGATGTTATGGTTTATCATAATGGCCGGTCGCGTGAACGGTAAGTTCCTTTGCGTCGTCGTGGCATTGCGTCAAAACTTACGTTATGGCAACAACGATCGGTTGTTGGTATTCAGGGCGGAGAAGTAAATGAATTTATTATCAGCAGTACGAATTCTGGCAGCTTTAGGCACAGTCGCGATTGTCAATGGGCTTACCACGCCGATTGTCCGAGCTGACTCGGATTCAGTAATCGTCGCGACAATTAATCGACACCTCCAGCAGGGGTGGGAAGACAACGAAGTTACTCCGTCTGAGCGTGCAGATGATGCCGAGTTCGCTCGACGAGCGTCGCTGGACATCGTTGGCCGCATCCCGACTTACTCCGTGCTGACAGAGTTTATCGAATCTGAAGCACGCGACAAACGGGAGCGATTTGTTGATCAACTGCTCGACAACGAGGACTACATCCGCAACGCAGCGAGCATCTGGGGTAACCTGCTTGTCGGCCGATCAAACAATCGAGGTGGGGGACGAGCCGCCCTTGACCGTTGGCTGCGAAATGCGATCTATACGAACATCCCGTACGATCAGTTTGTCAAAGAATTGATCACCGCCGAAGGAAGTAGCGATGAGAACGGTGCTGTCGTTTTTCTGTCCAGCCATTTGAATGAGATGGCCGTTCCGGCAACGGCGATCACGTCCCGCTTGTTTCTCGGCAGGCAACTGCAATGCACGCAGTGCCACAATCATCCGTTCAATGATTGGCAACAGGCTCAGTTCTGGGGGATGAACGCTTTCTTCCGCGGGACTCGTCGACAGGGAAATCCAAATCGAGGAGCAGTGACATTGATCGACGCTCCAGCAGTCACGATGGTTGATTTCGAAAAACGGAACGGCACGATGCAGTCAGCGCGGCGCCAGTTCTTCGACGGTGACGGCGCGAAGGTCGCCGAACTGGACGTTACTGTAGATATCCTGGAACTGCGAAATCGTGGACAGAAGCGAGCACTCGCGAAGCCTCGCGCAGAACTTGCTGACTACATTACCGATCCAAGCAAGCCTTTCCTTGCGGAAACTCAGGTCAATCGCGTTTGGGGGAATCTGTTCGGTTATGGCTTTACGAAGCCAGTCGACGATATGGGGCCTCACAATCAGGCATCACATCCGGAGTTGTTGGCGTATCTTGCTGGCCAGTTCCGGGAATCAGGGTATGACAACAAGCGGATGATTCGGTGGATTGCTGCCAGCGAGGCTTACAATCTGACCAGCAAATTTAATGAAGCAAACCTCGACGACAATCCGGCAGCTGGCGAGATGCCGATTTTCAGCCACATGTACCTCAAGCAGTTTCGAGCTGAGCAGCTCTACGATTCACTCTTGATCGCGACTGCCGCCGATCAGGCCAACCGAACTTCAGACCAGGCCCAGGCTCAACGGTCTACCTGGTTGCGGCAGTTTGTGCAGACCTTTGGGACTGATGAGAATGACGAGAGTACTTCTTTCAACGGCACGATCCCGCAGGCTCTGTTGCTGATGAATGGCCAGTTGATGAGAAATGCTCTTGGCGGAGGCAGTGGCAGCTTTTTGCGGAGAGTCGTTTTGTCTGCAACGGGGCGGCCGGATGAAGATTTAAAAAATGCGCCGAAGACTGCGACTCAGGCCCGTCTTGCTGCCACACGAGCGGCACGCTCTAGAAATAAGAATACAGCGGCAAAGATCGAAACTTTGTTT
>CALGTK010000438.1 GCA_937904325.1 uncultured Planctomyces sp. | reverse complement strand
GCGAAATGCCAGTGACTGCAAAGTGCCACCGAATGGCGTTCCGTTTCCATACGGACTCGCGGGCCAAAAACTGACCATTGCCACAACCTGAGACTACGCAAAAAACGGCTGCACGACATGAAGTGCAGCCGTCCAGTATGGAAGCGGCGGAAATCGAATGAGTGTCCTCGTTGTCGCAGGCGTGATCACATCCGGGTGATGCGACAAGCAGTCGACCTGTTGTCAGAACACCGAGGCAGCTTCTGGATGTCTCAAGCATGCGTTGGATCGCGTCAATTGACACCAGGAACACGCATCACGGAAAAGAAGGTAGAGACGAGATTAAACTTCTCAACTCAGGTGCCGGTGAGTCTTAATCTTGTGCACACCCTCAGAGAAAGAGTAGCCACTAACGGCTCAGCAGTATGATCTACTGCTGGATGGCCTTGCGCGGCGTCGGCCAGCGTTCGATGCCCCACTGCAACAGCGGGTCCAGAGGCTTACCGGAAGCCGCTGCGTCGTTACCAGAATTCGTGTTGCCAGTACACACTCTGCTGAAAACTGGCAAACCGGCCTCTGTAACTTGTCCAGCATCTGACGTTGCGAGTGAGGTACGTTGCGAAGAACGTCTGGAAAAGGAGCCTTTCAGTCCGAACCAGAAAACCCTCGACCACCAGTTCTTTTGTGGCCGAGGATTTTGTCGTTTATTCTTGAGCAGATGCTTTCTGCCTTTCATCCTTGCACGATCCTAACTGCTGTCCGGTCTGCTTCTCCAGACAGCAGGAATCGGCCGGTTAGTAGACAAATGACAGCGTAAACGTCAGTCGGTCGTCGAAGATGTCACCCTTGCCAGCCAGCGGAATCTCGTAGGCGGCAGCTGTCTCCCAGTTCGGGTTAAACTTGTAGGTACCCCCAAAGGCCATTGTCAGAAGATAATTACCGTCAGCGTTTGTTGATCCAAGGTTCAGCAGGTCTCCACCTTCGAACGGGACAGCCAGGCGGCTTCCGTCATCGATGTAATGAAGTCCGTTAAACTCAATCAGTCCATAGAGTTTTTCGGTTACTGCGTGATCGACATGCAGGCCGTAAAACAGCGATGAGCTGTCTGCATCGTCGGATGGCAAATGAGCACCGATCGTCGTAACCACATGAGTGTCACAGTTGAATTGCTTACCCGCAGAGAGGAACGGGTTCCATGTACCGTCACCGTTGCCCTGAAAGATATCGCTGCTACCGTTACTCCATTCATACTGAAATCCGGTGCTTAGCAGAAACTGATTCTCGACGTCACGAATCAAGACATACTTAAGACCAGTCGCAAGGTTCGCCCAGCCATCCTGGTGCGGGATTCCATCAGCCTGGAGATTAATCCAGCCGTCTTTCTGGGCAATGATTGACCAGCGTTCGTTGAGTGCGAACGCTGCCTGCAGGCCATACACCTGAAAGTCACCGCCGCCGAGGACCGGAGTTGAATTCGGAATCGTTTGATTGATGAACAGAAATCTCAGTCGAGTTCGTGATCGTGGGTCTTCAAAGAAGACTGAGTTTGTGACCGGCTCGATGAACCCATCGAACGCACGATCGCTTTTCAGATCAATGCCGAGCAGTCCTGAGGGTGCTGATAGTACACCGTCAAGCAATCCGCCACTTGCCCCATTGCATCCGCATCCGCATCCGCCAGCCCGATTGCAGGCTGGGCCACAATTACCGCCCGGCTTGCATGCCGCGCCGCAACTTCCCGAATCGGCGGCGTAGCTCACGTTTTGAAATTTGGATGCCGCGGCGACGTCTGAAATCGTTTCGACAAGTTGTGCTGGCGGCGCGGACAACTGGGCCAGCAGGTCGCCAGCCTGAGCCGAAATACCCGGCCCGAGCATCAACAGAACAGCAAACTGCATTCTCATAATCTCACGCATCGCATCGTGCTCCTAAGCAGGTACTTCAAATGCCACGCGGCATGCGTCGGCCTTCGAACCTCGTCCAAATAGATTGGGTGGGTAGCCCTCCCTTTATCGGAAATCGCACAAGTGCATGTTGGACGGAAAATGCGAGCTGACGGTCCAGTAAGTTAGGAAGTATTTGATGCCGCAACGACGAATCCCAGTACGCTCTGAAGACACCAATATACATATTAATAACACAACCGAACATATTTCAATTTTCCGACCTGCGTCTACGGATAAGATTGTCACGAGTCATTAGCTAGCGGATTCCCGCAACACTGGACAATCGGTAGCGTCGCCTGATGATCTGAAGTTTTATAAACACCTGGATTGGAACCCAGTGCCGTTCCGCAGAACTCTTTTTAACTCGCAGTGGACTGACGCGGGAAACCCGGAATCTCTCGAAGGGCCCCGAGAATGCATGGTGTCCCCCTTGAAAGCCGGGTCCATGAGATGGCATGCGCTGATCGTTAAGTCTCTCATCGACAGTTAGCGTCACTGTTCAAGAAGTTTCAGGCAACGGCTGACAAGGAACATCCGTCAGCTGCCTGGCGGGACGAAGTGACAGTACTTCCGGGTGATAAATCCCAAGCTGTTGAAAGATTTCGCTGGTCTGGCTCTGAAGTGCATCACGGCTGACCTCGTCTTCAGCGAGACCCGCCAGTTCGACTTTGAGCATGGCGACAAGATACGGGATGCGCAGCGACTCACCGCTGGACACACCTTTCTCCAGAATTTTTCTGGCCCTGCCAGTTCGTCCTTTCAGGATCAACCGACGGCCAGCGATGAGGTAACGCAGTGGCTTCCCAATCGGGCACGATATACAGAACACCATAATCCGGATATGCAGCAGTCGCAGTCGCCTCCGGATTTCCCGCTGATCAATCAGCTCAGATTCATACCCGGCCGCAGCCAGTGCATAGTACAGGTCGGCCATCGCGCAGTACGTTGAAAGCTGATAGATCGCCGCGGGCCGTGGAGTTCCAAGTATCGTTTCCATTTCGTTGGCAATCGCTACTGCGGAATCCCATTCTCCACGACGCAGCCTGGGTAGCAGCAGCCCGCCACGGGCGAATACTTGGTCGGCCAGTGGTATTTCTTCTTTGCTGTTAATCCAGCCTTCCAGATCATTTTCGAACTGACGTGACATCTCTCCCTGCGGATCGCGGGCCGACAACACCCACATCGGCCCCCACATCGGCCCCCACTTCGACAACCACAGCGCTACGCTTTTCGACCGCCCGGCGCTACGTTTTCTAACCAGCGTCTACAAATTGGATTACGACTGGAAAACCAAGAGGTCACCTCGCCAAAAGTAAACATTCTTCCACCGGGAATTCTTTCAGCAATTGAATTTCCGTATCGCCCGCAGGTTGTGAAACAGATGTGATCAAGTCGACTCACTGTCCTATAGCATCGCCATCCGGTAGGTTCTTAACTTCTACAGCCCTGAATTGCTTCTGGCATTCACCAGGCGATCGTCACCACTCAGAGTCCCGACCGAGAAAGTTGAATTCGGTGATTCGCCTTCTGACGAAATATCCAACATCTCACCCGCTCCTCACATGTCAGTTAAACTGGCAAAATCGGCGCCGCTGAACTCCCAATTAAACTTGTTGCCGCGAGGAACTCCGTGCATGAGCGACTTTTTTGCTGCCCGGTTGCAGATGGCGCTGACTCTCGGCACGCACATCATCTTTGCGTGCTTCGGAATCGGTCTGCCCCTGCTGCTGATCTTCGTTGAGTGGCGTTTCCTGAAGACTGGTGATGAACTTTGGCGGACGCTCGGGAAGCGGTGGTCGAAAACGTTCGGTGTTTTGTTTGCCGTCGGTGCCGTTTCCGGAACGGTGCTGTCGTTTGAACTCGGCCTGCTGTGGCCAGAGTTCATGGGCACGTACGGCGCCGTTATCGGCCTGCCCTTCGTTCTCGAAGGCTTCGCGTTCTTTCTCGAGGCGATCTTCGTCGGAATCTACCTCTACACATGGGATCGCCTGCCACCTCGAGTCCACTGGTTTACGGCGTTTCCAATCGCACTATCAGGACTGGCCGGCGGAACATTCGTCGTCGCTGCGAACGCCTGGATGAACGTGCCGACCGGCTTTGAACTGGACAAGAACGGCCGTGTTGAGTCCGCCGATCCGATGACTGCCCTGTTTAATCCTGGCATGCCGGCTCAGGCCGCTCACATGATCGTCGCGGCGTTGATGGTTACCGGATTCATGGTTGCCGCTTACTACGCATTCGAAACACTCAAAGGTCGAAAATCCGAGTACAACCGCCGAGGGCTAACACTGGGGCTCGGCATGGGAATTATCGCAGCATTGCTTCAGGGACCGGTTGGTCATGAAGCAGGCCACATGGTGGCGAAGTACCAGCCGATCAAGCTGGCTGCGATGGAAGGACATTTCGAAACGACGGACTGGGCTCCACTGCGGATCGGCGGGATTCCCAACATGGAAACGCGCGAGACGACCATGGCGATCGAAATTCCTGGAGGCTTGTCAATGATCGCATTCAACGACCCGACCGCGACTGTCCGCGGGCTGAACGAATTCCCCGACGAAGACCTGCCGCCCGTCGCTGTCGTCCACTTCGCGTTTCAGGCAATGGTGGGCATCGGCACGATGCTCATGGGACTGGGCTTATGGACTTTCTGGCGGGTCTGGAAGAAGCAGCCCATCGGAGACAACCGATGGCTACTGTGGGCGATTGTCGCCGCCGGTCCGTTGTCGATTGTTGCACTCGAAGCCGGCTGGATTGTCACGGAAGTCGGACGACAGCCGTGGATTGTTCACGGCGTCATGCGCACGTCTGATGCGGTCACTGAAGCTCCCGGAGTCGTTCCTTTGTTCATCGTGACGGTGGCTATCTATGCGGGTCTTGTTGTGGGAACCGTGGTGACGCTCCAAATCCTGTCACGGATTCCTATGCCGGAGCCGCGTCATGACGCCTGAGCTGATCGTATGCGGAATCCTGCTGGTTGCCATCACCCTCTACGCCATTCTGGGCGGCGCCGACTTTGGCGCGGGTGTCTGGGAATTCAATACGGCGATGCGTTCTTCGAAGAAAGAACGCGATCTACTGTACCGCGCGATCGGTCCGGTGTGGGAAGTGAATCACGTCTGGCTGATCTTTGCGATCGTGTTGATGTTCAGCGCCTTTCCGGTCGTATTTGCAGCGTTGTCTCGTGCACTCTGGATTCCCCTGCTACTGGCGCTACTGGGAATTTTCGCGCGCAGCGTTGGATTCGCCTTCCGCGCGTATGCAGCCGGAGCCGTCCGACAGCAGGCCATATTCGGAGCCGTCTTTGCGTTCGCATCGACCAGCACGCCCTTCTTTTTCGGTGCCTGTGCCGGAGCGATCGCCGGCGGGCTTGATGTAGACGTAAATGGCAAATTCCACGGCGATTATCTGACTGGATGGATCACCCCGTTGTCGGTTTTCTGTTCGTTCTACGCAGTTGGTCTGTGCTCCTACATTTCAGCCCTCTTCATGTCGTGCGAAGCCCTGGCCGACAACGAGGCCGAACTCACGGCAGTCTGGAGACGTCGGGCTCTGACCATGGGAGTGATCCTGGGCGCGTTCTCAACCGTCGGATTAGTCATCGTGGCGAATTACGCACCCTTACTGTGGACAGGATTCCTCAGCAAATCGCTTCCACTCGTCGCAATTTCCGCAGCAACAGGCTTAATCTCAATGCTGTGTGTCTGGAAGGCTCGCTATCAGTTCGCTGCTGGAGCGGCGGCGCTCACAGTGGCCTGCGTGATCCTCGGATGGGGCGTGGCGCAGTACCCTTGGATCGTGCCACCAGCCATTGATGTGCAATCAGCCAAAGGACCGGACTCAGTGCTCTGGGCCATGATCATCGTGATTGCCGCCGGAGCGGTCGTGCTCGTCCCTGCACTCGGCTGGCTGTTCTATCTTTTCAAGGGCCAGCATCCAAACAACGGCAAGACCGCAGCCACTCTCAACCGGGACACCACTACCAACACCTCGCAGTGAAATCCGCTCGCCGCGATTTGCGTTCCCACTGCCTTACGCAGGGCTTTCTCTTTTCGCTGAAGGCAACCTCAAAACCGCTCTCGCGATGATCGAGCGGCTGCCACTGACCGACGAAGAGAAGGCAGATGCCGTTCGACAACTACTGGCTGCTCAGAAAAGCTGGTCATGACATACTTTCGTCTGTGGCCTGGTGACGCCATGCGATCAGGCAGCGGTAACTCCCAAGCAAAAAGTTAACCCCGGTTTCATGGATGCTGACTTTTTCACCCACACCCCCGCCCCCGCCCCCTCTGAGCTGAAGGTACCTTACGTAGCTCCTCTGTTCACTCGCGGTTTTCAGATGTTTCCCTTTGCGGTAATCCATCGCTGCGATCAGAGTGCGGTGCAGCACGTGTTCGCAACGGTGCGGTTGATAACGGTCTCCCGAGTCT
>CALGTK010000437.1 GCA_937904325.1 uncultured Planctomyces sp. | reverse complement strand
TCGGTCGATCGACTGCGGCACTGGTCCAACGGTCGCTGCCTGTCGGCCCACGAAACCGGCATCTACTCCTGCGAGCCGTCTCGCAAGTCCGGTCGTCGGCGATCGGTGACGTGCCATGAGTCCCACAACTGACTGGCTCACGGTTCGTGAGCGGTAACACATCCAACCCACTCTCTACTCAGGAGTACTTTGCCCATGACCACACTTCTCGACATGCCCGAAACGGAACTCGGGACAGACGCAGCGCATCGGATGCGCACCACAATGACAGCCGCCCGACTCAGCTTCACCTGGTTCGGTGTCCGCAAGAGTCTCACCAGAGAGCAGAAGGAGCAGGCTGCTGACTCGTTCGGAGCGGAAGGCGAGTTTCTGTCGGCTGGCAAAAAGCTGATCGACACCCAGCATCCGAAGTTCCGGGCCGTTACGGCGGTCCGGTCCCGCACGGTGAACTACTGGAAGGGACTCAGTCTGCCGTACCCGGAAACTGGCATCCGGCTCATTAAGCAGAACGCTCTCGACGAGTTCGCTCGCCACATGAGTGGGCTGCGACAGGAATTGGAAGAAGCCGTTGTGCAGCTCGATGAGCACTACGACGAATTGACTCGGGCGGCCCGGCGGCGGCTGGGAAGTCTCTACTCTGCCGCCGATTACCCGGTCTCTCTGCAGGGGCTGTTTTCGGTCGATTGGGATTTCCCATCGGTCGAGCCACCTGAGTATCTGCAGCGGCTCAACCCGGAACTGTACGAGCAGGAATGCGAGCGGGTGCGAAGCCGCTTCGACGAAGCCGTACGACTCGCAGAGGCTGCCTTCACCGACGAATTCGCTCAACTGGTCTCACATCTGTGCGAGCGGCTCAACGGCGAAGCCGACGGACGTCAAAAGGTGTTCCGGAATTCGGCGGTGGACAACCTGCGTGAGTTCTTCGAGCGGTTCCGGTCGCTCAACGTCGGGACCAACGCGGAGCTGGATCGACTGGTCGATCAGGCTCAGCAGGTTGTCAGTGGAGTCCGGCCGCAGAGGCTGCGGGACAACTCGGAGCTGCGACAGAACGTCGCGACGAAGCTATCCGGTGTGCAGTCGGTGCTGGATGGCCTGCTGGTCGATCGGCCACGCCGCAACATCATCCGCAAGCCCCGCTAACGGAGACCGCCATGCAGCTTGTTATTGGTCCCGATGGCTCGGGTCGGTGTCTTTATGGTGAAGACATTGACCTTGGGAAACTTGGAGCTCTGACCATTTCACGAGCCTCGCACGTCGAGCCGGATAACTCCGGGCGGTGGTTCGCATCAATGATCGAGGGGCCGGTGCTTGGCCCCTTTGTGCGACGCAGCGACGCACTGCAGGCGGAAGCCGACTGGCTGAACTCCCACCGCCTTGCTTCTGCACCAGCTGCGTTGTGACGTAATTCCTCGGCGACCATCTCGCCGAACTGCTTCGCCCTTTCGTGGGCGGTTGTGCTTGACCACGACCGCCTCGGTGCTCGGGGCGGTCGCTTTTTGTTTCCTGATATCTCGAAGGACGAAGCAATGACCCAGAACGAACTCAACCGTGCTGTTGCCAGCGTCACTGGTGAAACTGTCAGCGAGATCTCATCCCGTGGTTTCAGTCCACTGTCTGCTGATCCGTACGACAGTGGCCTCGAACCCATCGACTGGGACTGGCTCGATCAGTCCCGCAGCGTGGCAGTCCTGCCGTCACGCAATCTCTCCCGTGTGCCCCGGTGATGACGGGTGAACCCGTCACCAGCCTTTTTCCTCAACACAAGGAGAGCTGCTTGATTCCCATCACGCGAAAACTCACCAAGACCCTGCGTAGCGTGTTTCGCGCTGCGTTGGGTCTGTCGGCCCAGTCGAACGGGACGCCGTTGCATGTGAAGACTGGACCCGATGGTCTCGTCATCTCGGCAGCCATGTTCGGGCTGGGCATCCGATACCGTCTCGACGGCTCGTTTCCCGAACACGAATTCTGGTTGCCCTTCGAGTTCCTCAAGGAAACTGAGGGCAACCGGAACGATGCCGTCCTGCTTGATCCCACGTCTGACGGTGTCGATGTCCAATGGGTCGTTGACTCTGTGCCGCAGACAAGAACATTCATCATTGAGAACGCTCCCGACGCGATCGAACTTCCGGCAGTCGACTTCACCGGCAACACACCGAAACTGCTGGCCGCGTTGAAAGAGGCTGCTCGGACGTGCGACCACAGTTCGACGCGATACGCATTGAGCTGCATCCAGCTTCGTGGCGAAACGGGAGAGGTTGTGGCCACAGACAGCCACCAACTCCTCGTCGAAGGCGGTTTCCAGTTTCCGTGGGACGACAACGTGCTGATCCCCGGCAGCAAGCTACTCACACATCGTGAATTCCGGACTGGTGATTCCGTCAAGATCGGCAGAGCCGAAGACGTCGTCGTGCTGAAGGCTGGGCCATGGACTGCATGGATGTCGATCGAGAAGGACCGGCGATTCCCGGAGATCGACCAGGTCATCCCCAACGTCAACGCTGCTATCGCGACAATCAGCATTCCCCAGGACGACGGCGACTTTCTGGCCCGAGTCGTCAAGCAACTTCCTGCGAATAATGAACAGCACTCGCCCGTCACCGTCGACCTCAATGGCAGTATCGCGGTCCGTGCTCGGACCGATGGGGCGAAAATACCAACAGAACTCGTACTGACACGATCCAGCCGGACCGGTGACCCCGTCCGGTTCTGTACCAACCGGAAGCTGCTGGCTCGGGCGATGCAGCTGGGTTTCGACGGGCTGCATGTCTTTGGCCCGGACAGTCCCGTTCTGTGCGTTCAGGGCGACCGGAAGTACGTCTGGATGCTGCTCGAAAAAGACGGAGCCATCAAACCGTCGAAGCAGGCTATCCGCATCGAGTCGGCTGCAACGCCTAAACCAGCAGTTCAACCCTCAACCCCACCAGGAAACCCAACACCTATGAAGTCGACGAATCCAAGTCGCAACACCGAAGCCGCGAAGGGCACACAGCCCGACAACGCCCCATCGCTCATCGACCGCGCTGAGTCCCTGCGCGAGTCACTCCAGACGGCACTGGCCGACACACGGAACCTGATCACAACCCTCAAACAACAACAGGAGACATCGCGATCGGTGCAGTCGGCGTTGAAGTCGCTGCGACAGCTCGAAGCCCTCGAAGTCTGACAGCCCGCGACTGCGTATTGCCCCTTATCCAATCCCAACAGGAGGAACTTCATACCCATGAAACTGAATGTCGGGCTCAGCCGGAAAGTCGGCGAGCCCAACTACGGGGCACGTGGTGCCAGCGTGGTCGGCAAGGAACGCGACTACATCTCGCCCTCGGCCATCACGACGTACCAGCAGTGCCCACAGCGTTACCGGTTCAAGTACGTCGACGGCCTGCCCGAGACCATTGTGTCGTCGGCCCTGAGCTTCGGCGGAGCCATCTACTCAGCACTGGAGTTTCAATTCACCGAGCTGCTATGTGGGAACAAGCCACCATCACAGGACCAACTGCTGGATGTCTTTCAGGAAGCGTGGCGGGGGCGAGCTACCGAGTATGAAGACATCCGCTTCGGCAAGGGCGAGGACCACAACTCACTCAGCTCCCTCGCCGACCGGATGCTCACCGCCTTCCAAGCAACCCCTGCCGCCACAGCCGCCGACACCGTCATCGGCATCGGCATCGAAGAAGAGTTACGCCGCGAGCTGATCCCCGGCGTGCCGGACCTGCTGGCACGCATTGATCTGCTCACGACCACCAGCGACGCGCTGGTCATCACCGACTTCAAAACAGCCCGCAGACGCTGGTCGCAGGGGCAGGCCGTCGAACACACCAGGCGAGCCATCGAAGCCCGTCGCTTCTACCCGGCACCCAGCCCCATGAACTGTCCAACTTGCCCGTTCCGTTCCGAGTGCAACGCCTGGACCGGCGACTGACCCCACACACTCATCCAACCGAACATGGGAGACTCTACTGGTCTTCAGCACGAGACAAGCTGAACACCGCCTACATCCACGGTTCTTTGATGATCGCCGGTCTCCTCGGCGCGATCGGTGAGTCATGGAATATCTTCATCCTTGTCGCTGCCGTGCTGACCGCGACGTCAGTTCTCGGCGGCGAAATTCGCCTCAAGCAGCAGAACCGGCATCGTTGAGGTCGGAGCTGCACACGCTCGCCACGCTCTTTGGTCGTGGCGAGCGTCATTTTTTTCAGGTCGGAATGCCAACGTCTGCAGTCTTTTTTTTAGCTATTGGAGCTACCTGATCCGATGACCTTCTTGTCACAACGTGACGAATGAAGAACTTCTCGGTGGGAACCATTTGTGATTTCCCAGGACCAATTCGCGTTCGACCAGCTCGACTTCGATGTGCAGCTCC
>CALGTK010000436.1 GCA_937904325.1 uncultured Planctomyces sp. | reverse complement strand
CCAGTTACCACAACCAGCGACGCGATCAACCAGGTCGTCTGCGACTGGATGATCGTATTGAGGCTCAACGAAGGGAATTCGGGTGTTAACTTCAGCGGCTCGAGCATCGAGTCCTGTCCTCGTTCAGTGTAAGTTGTGAATCCTGAAGCGGGATCGCCGCGGCAAGCGTAAAACTTACGAAAAAGGCGCAAATCAGACCTCTCAAATATAGGTCATCCGAGGCGAACTTCCGGTGGAAAAAGCGGCATGAATCAACATTCGACTTGCCGCAAACTGTCCATGCGGAGCGACGCTTTCAAATCTTGGTTTTGGTACAACCGGACCGAACACTAAAGTCGCACCAGCGTGTCAGGCTCTGCCGGCTCGGAAGTAATTGCCTCCACCGCCCACGCTGTAACGGGTTAGACTTCGCGCGGGCGATGGAGATCGAGAAAGAGACAACGCAATCACGGCAGGAGCAGGCTGAATGACGGACAAACAGGAACGGCAGGTGAATGAAAACACAACCGGCGATGACTCATCGACAGGTGTGGACGAAGTCCCGGAATCGGTTAATCCAATGCTTACGAATGTTGCCGGACATGTAAAACAGAAGCTCCGCGTCGTCGCCGTCATGCCTGCCTACAACGCAGAGTCAACGCTCGAAAAGACGATCGCTGACATTCCTCGTGGTACAGTCGACGAGATTATCCTTGTCGATGATTGCAGCACTGACGGTACGGTCGAGCTTGCAAAGAAGCTTGGCCTGACCGTGATCACTCACAAAAATAACCGAGGCTACGGCGGCAATCAAAAGACGTGCTATGCGCAAGCTCTGGAACGAGACGCCGAATACGTCGTGATGATCCACCCGGATTATCAGTACGACAGCCGAGTGATCGACGTCGCCGTCAAAGTTATGCAGTTGGGAATTCTGGACTTTGTGATGGGATGTCGGATTCGAACTCGCAAGGAAACTCTGGATGGCGGTATGCCCGTCTATAAGTACATAGCCAATCGAATTCTGACAACGATTGAAAACGTGCTGCTCGGTCAGAATCTTGGCGATTTCCACAGCGGCTTTCGCGCTTACAAACGGGAAGTCCTTGAGACGATCCCTTTCGAATCAAACTCCGAGGACTTCGTATTCGATAGCCAGTTCCTCGCACAGGCCGTCCACTTCGGATTCAAGATGGGCGACATCCCGGTCCCCGTCCGCTACTTCGACGAAGCGTCCAGCATTAACTTCGGCAGAAGTTGCCAATACGGCCTGTCGACTCTTGGAGTAATGGGCGTCTACTGGCTCAATCGCTTGGGTCTTCGCAAGTCAAACCTGTTCAAAGCAAGGTCGTAGGAAATTCGTCAGGAGAGCCTGGCCTACGGGGTGGCTGCTTCGAAGGCTGTTCGGAGAGCAGATTCGAATTCGGCGGATTCCAGAAGTTGGTGACGGATGTCTGGGCTGGCAAAGATCCTGACTCGTTTGACGTAGTCGTCAAATTGTTTCTTAGCCAGCGATTCGATCACTGGTGAGACGTCGCTCAGCAGACGGTACTTGTTTTCTTTCGGGAAGTGGATTGGGACTTTGAACTCGACTTCGCGGTGCGGCGGAGGGGCGTCGATTAAGATGTCGACGGATGACAATGTCCGATTCACGATGCCTCGACGGTTCAGTTCCTCGGTCAGCTTGCGGCTGCAGTGTACGAGGAATTCGTATGGGCGGCCGGCGAGCAGCTGGTACAGATCGTTCTGCTGGTAATGCGAATACTCGCCGGCCCGTTTGTAAAGTTGACGTTTTGCACCGAAGACTCCTTCCACTAGTTGAGAGGAATCAGTGCCTGCCGCTTTGTTGCGAAGCAGTCGGATCGTTTCAGTTTCGGAAGTTTCGAACAATGTTTTCAGATCGAAATCGCCGTGCAGTTCGAAGAATGCCCGAGCGAACATACACGTCGCGGATCGAACGGCGTGGTGCCAGTAAACTTCGCTGAACATCACATACCGCGCGAAAACCATCAGCTCAGCTGCGGTCTTTCCTTTCTGGGTGATGGCTAATCCGTCACCGGCCTCGTTCAACACGAGTGATTGAATCAGCCGATTTTTGTCGAAATGCCGGCCGTAGGGAACTCCGCAGTGCAGACTGTCTCGTTCCAGGTAGTCCATCTTGTCGATGTCGATCGGGCCGGACAGGATTGAGCGAAGGAGCCGCAGCTCTGGTGAGTCTGTTCTTGCAACGAGTACGTCCAGAACTTCTTCCGGCTTGATGTTCCATTCCTGTTGCAGAACCTGAGCGAGCTCACGTTCTGGTCGCAAATATTCGGCTGCGTAGGCTTCGTGCGGTGGCAAGTCGGGCAGTGACAAATCTTCAATCGGGTGACAGAACGGCCAGTGCCCCAGATCGTGAAGCAGCGCAGAAACCAGCAGCACTTCCACGCGGTGATGATCGATCATTTTACAGAATCGAGGGTCGCGGCCAAGTTGCCAGACGTACCGGATTGCGTTGTTGAAGACGCCGAGTGCGTGTTCAAACCTCGTGTGGTTGGCTCCGGGGTAGATCTGAGTTGCCAGACCGAGCTGCGAAATATGCCGCAGACGTTGAAACTCTGGCGTGTCGACGATCGCCCGGACGCGCGGTGTGAAGGGAATATCCTGCTCGTTCGGGATCCGGATGATTCCCCGGTTTGCGTCGAGGCTGGCGATTTCCGGGATGTCACTGAATGGGTGGTGCATAAACGGCGTCCTGCAGTCATTTGTACGGCGGATTCTGATCGCTGTGGCGTGGCAACGCGAGTCAACGTTGAAGCGTGCTACAATTTAAAGTGAGTGCGTCGCTGAGGTCTTGCGAGCAGTAACGCACCCTACCAGAATTCCGCATCGCGTTTTTTTCGCGGTTGCTCTCGCAGCTTTTTCTCTCACCGCGGAATTACTGTGTCCACTCGCTTCGTCTTAGAACCTGCATGGAGCTGGCCTGTAGTCGCACTGCTTGCGATCGGGCTGGTAGCGCTCGTCCTGCTGACCTACCCGCCGCGAGTGAAACATCTTCCCGTCACGACCCGACGGATGCTGATCGGTCTGCGGCTGGCGGCGGCGGTTTTGCTGATCTTTGCCATGCTGCGTCCTGAGATTCAATATTTGGAAACGGATACTCGAGACGCGGTGCTTTATGTGCTGCGGGACAAGAGTCGGAGCATGACGACACCGGACGGTCCGGGCGGTAAGAGCCGTCGCGAAACACTGGTGAGCACACTGATGACCAGTCGAGATCAGTTGGAAGAACTCGGCGAGAGTCTGGATATTCAGTATTTCGACTTTGACTCACAGCTTCGCCCTGGCGAACTGCTTGAGCCGATAGTCAAACCGGACGGAGAATGGACGGCGCTTGGCTTTTCGCTCGACGAGCTTCTAAAAGAGACGCAAACCGGCAAGCAGATCATCGGCATCGTCTTGATGACCGATGGTGCTCAGCGAGCGATCGCACCTTTCGATATTGCGCCGCAGACGGTCTCGCGAAGGTTTCAGGACATCCAGGTGCCGCTCTTTCCAGTTCCGTTTGGTGAGTCGGACGTTGCCCAGTCAGGCCTGGACATCGCGGTTGAAGACATCGCGGTTGACGATCTTGTATTCGTAAGAAACTCAGTACCGGTTGACGCAAGGATCAAAGTGTCCGGAGCGGAAGGTCGACGATTTTCCGTGCAGTTGCTGATTGAGGATCGGACCGGGCGAACGGCTGACCAGCATGGCGAGCTTGTTGTCGCCTCTGCCATGCCCGGAGCGAGACCATCGATCGAGGTAACCGCAACAAAGTCGTCGCAGACGATTCCAGTGTCGCTTTCATTTGTGCCTGAGCTGCCTGGAGAGTTTCGTGTTGCCGTGCGAGTGACTCCGCTGGCGGGCGAACTTCGAACGGTCAATAACCAAAGAGAAACACTGCTCACCGTCCAGAAGGGCGGACTTTTCGTCAAGTATTACGACACGACTCGCAACGAGGTCGTGTTTCTTCCCGAAGTGAATTCCGCTTCGAAAATTCAACTCAATTTTCAATGGGTAAGAACCGGCGAGTTTGCCAACAGAACCAGGATCGATCCTCGTGACTTTGAGCCAGGCCGCTATGACGTCTACATCATCGGCGATGTTCCAGCGAAAGTTTTCAGCAAGAGTGATCTGCGTTTACTGGCTCAGCGAGTCGACGAGGGAGCGGGATTCCTGATGACCGGCGGTTTTTACAGCTTCAGCCCCGGAGGCTACGCAGGCACACCGTTAGAACCTTTGCTGCCGGTCATTCTGGACCCGCGTGAAATTCAGGGTGAAGGTGCGCTCGCCAAAGATATTTACTACGAACGCGACTTGCAGATGACGCCAACCGGCCGCGGGCTGGATCATTATCTCCTGCGACTGACGACTGGCGACAACATTGAAGCCTGGACGCGGCTGCCACCTTTGCTGTTCGCCAATAAGCTTCGTAAGAAGAACGCGTTGGTTGAAGTTCTGGCCAGAAGCACGGACGACGTGCCGCTTCTGTTTTCTCTAGAGACAGGTCGGTCAAGATCGCTCGCCTTCGCAGGGCAATCAACATGGCGATGGTGGGAAAACTTCCGTGATCAGCACCAGAGATTCTGGCGACAAATGATCCTGTGGCTTGCGCGGAAAGAATTCGATTCCGACCAACCAGTCTGGGTCAGAGTTTCGCCGCGAAACTTCAACCAGGGCTCGAAGGTTAAAATCGACTTCGGCGCACGCGATGAACTTGGTAATCCCCTGGCGGATGTCGATTTCGAGGCGAAAGTGATCGACCCGGCTGGAAAGGAGACGCCCATCGCGGCACTATCTGGACGCGACGGATCGTTCGGCGAGTTTAAGGGGGCGATGGAACCGGGAATCTATCGCGTTCTCGTAACGGCTAAGAAAGACGGTATCGAATTTGGCGGACAGGGAAGGACTCGGTTTCTTGTTGATTCAAGCGATCCGGAACTCGACAACCCAGCAGCCGACCCGTCTCTGCTGCAGGAACTCGCTCAGCAAACGGGCGGACGAGTCATTCCGGCAGAAGAATTCGACGAGTTTCTTGACCAGCTCATTACTGCCGGGCCGCCCAATCTGTCACTGACGCAGATTACTCGCGTCACGCTGTGGGATAACTGGTGGTACTTGAGTGCGTTCGTCCTGGCAATGACTACCGAATGGTTTGTCAGAAAACGACGTGGACTTGTTTAGAAACGGCCAGAAGTCACGTTCTTAATATCTATGGCTCTATGTGTCGCCTGATTCGTGGTGTCTATTTCGTCGGGCTGGTATGTTCGATGCGTGGCGGACTGATCCTGAGTAAGCGGAAGACGAACTTGAATGGCGAATTGGCTTGAAAAAGCTCTGGGGCGAGAGGAAGCGGAACCGATCCAATCGATGCCGTTTTCGCTTTTGTGTCAGTGTGGATTTCAAGTTGATGGGCAGCGGCAGGAGCGTGCCAAACGCGTCATCTGCAAAGAATGTGGAGCCGGACATTTTATTCTGCCAGTCAATCGGTATCCAACTTCAGAACGGTCATTTTTCGTCGACGATGGGCGCGGCGGCTCTACTGCCAGGCAGCCGAAAGCAAAAAAGAAGCCGCCGGCGACCGATGTCGACATCGCAATAAAACAGCCGTCTGCGGATCAGGACGACGATCCGTTTATCGACGAGGAATACCAGCAGACCGAACCGGAACGCGATCTTGTCGAGGCCGCCTGGACAACCGGCGGAGATCAGCCAGCGTACGATGAAGACGACTACGAACTAGCAGATTCTGATGCAGAAATTGAGTTGCCATCTCAACTTCCGCATTCGAAGAAAAAGCGAGCAGCGTCGGACTCGCCCAGAAAAGAAAAACGTGCAGCGTCGCCAGCAAGTCGTACAAAGAAACTAAAACCAGTCGTCCAACTTCCGGCGGGTACTGAGGAACGCAGAAACCAGCGTGTTCGGCTGGCTGCAGTGTGCGTGCTCATTTTTGTGTTTGCCGCGGTCGTGGTCGCTGTTGCGATTCGCGGGGAAAATCGAGAGCAGGCTGAAATCGCCATGCGCGACGGACGTGACATTGGCGAAGCGGCACTTAGAGAACGCGACTTTGCAACTGCACGTCGGAAGCTTGACGAAGCGTACCGAGCGATGGAACTGCTGGACATTGACCAGCAAACTCGAGATGAAACTCGAAAACTGTGGCTGCAGGCGGAAGCGGGCTTCAGATTACTCGACAGCATCGACGTGGTCGAGATCGCTATGCTCGCGGAAGAGATGATTCCGGAACCCGATGAAGACGGCGAAGTCGATGACGAAGACTGGCAGCGACAGTTTCACACTCAGTACTTCGACCGGTGGCTTTGCATTCAACTGAATAAGCTCGACACTGTTTCAGGTGATGACGAATTCGGCCAACGAGTGGTATTCCCGGCGGTTCCCTTGATCCATCTCTCCGGCGTCGATGCCGTGCTGAAAGAAATGTCGGGTAGTGGGCTGTGGTTTGCCGGGCCGATCAAGTCGTGTCAGCGCGATCCGGTTGACGACTCGGTCTGGTTAGTCGAATTCGATTCGTCGCGTGTCATCGCTTGCGACCGCATGCAACCGCTCGTCTTTCCGATGCTGACTGAAGAAGAACAGAAGGCCGTTGCAGCGGCCTTGGCAGAATCCGCGAAATCCGAAGATGACGACGACACTTACCAGGAGCCGAACGATGAATAACGAGCATCATCAAGCATCGGTCTTTCGATATCGGCCTGTCTGCCTGGTACTGTTGGCAATGCTCAGTCTCTCACTCTTATCCCAAACGAGCATGGCTGCGGGTCGGTCTGTTGAAGAGTTTTTGAAAACGAAACCGCGATGGCCGAAGTTAATCGGGACGACGTTTCGTATCGAAGGTCGCGTCGCAACCGGAGCCGGTACGGTCTTGAAATTACACAAGTTGCCGTTGCTGTTCGTTTCAAAAGAAGAACTGCCCGAACTGCGTGGATCAGATCTGGCAGTTGAAGTCGTTGGTCAGCTTCGCAAGCGGGAAACAGGAGTCCTGGAGTTCGAACTGCTCACGCTAAGAAAGACGGAGTCTGACACTCAACGAGTAAACAGGTTGCGAGTCGATCTGCCGCGTGACGATCCGGAACCCTGGTACCAACTCGGCGACTGGGCGATGAATAGAGTTCGCTTTTACAAGAGCGGTCGTGAACTCGATCGACAGCTTGCTAACGCGGCGACATCAATCTACCGCATGGCAATTCGAAAAGAACGCACCAGCATGCAGGAACCAACCTACAACCGCTTACGAGAGCTTGCATTCAAGTCAGAAAAGTACGGACTTGGTGCCGAATTGAAATTGCCGTTGCTCTACGAAGCTCACTACAGAACATGGCGTGATACCAGTGCGAGAGCGTCGTCCGACGAACTGGCCACCATCGCTTTGGGGATTGCGAAGGAACTCCCAGAGGCTGACAAACCCGTCGAGGAGTTCGATGCCGAACTTGTGGCTGCCTGGCGCAAGGGGCCGGTCGGTTACTACACAACGTCGCCAAAGTTAATACGGCCACAGTTACACCGTCTGCTTTATCAGGAAGTAATGGTTGAAAGTATCGAGAAAGATGCAGCTATCGATGGGCGTAACGGAGACGAGATCGCCGCGCGACTAAAAAAACATCTGCCGGAATTCAAGGAGCGAGCCGAGTCGTATCGCCAGATTGCTCTTGACTGGAGAGTCGACCATGCTACTGAATTGCCACGTGAGGACGTGATTGCATTGAGACAGCAACTTGTCGCCATGGGTCAGGAAACCCGGGGCGATCAGGTAATTCGACGCTGGTTTACTCCGGTTGAAGCAAGGCTTCGAAGAAAATCGCCGGTTGGATTGATCGAGCTGGCGTTTGAGTACGAAGAACTGTTCGACGATGGCGAAACAGCCGTCGCTCTGCTGCTCGAAGCTTACCGCCTGAAACCAGGAGACAGTTACGTTGCAGAACGCCTGGAGGGGTACGGCTATGTTCGAGTTGAAGGCCGCTGGCGGCGCAAAGATGAGGTGCAGACTGGCGAAGCGTCGCCCATACAAATCGCGATACGAGCTGGCCGAATCATTCGCGGCATGACTTCCGCTCATATCCGAAGGGCAATGGGTCGTCAGCCCGATTCCGTCACACGAGTGCTGACGTCGCGTGAAGTTATTGAGTATTGGATCTTCCGTACCGAGTCAGGATCAGGATTGTCCGTTCGAATGTCTCGGCCGCTGAACCGGCACGAGGGCATCGTTCGGAACGTATTCGATCTACCTGCTCGATAGCCAGTTTTGAACGACCGCTGCCATTCGTTTAGACACTTTTGTGATACCTGTTGGGCACGAAAATTCAGTTTTGAAAGAGTTTTTCAGAACAGTGGTCATTGAGCTCCTGGTTAAGCTCAAAAAGTCAGCGAGAATGATTTTCCGCACCGTGCACCTACTACCCAGAATACCGATTGTCGAAACGTGCTGAACCTGACGTTATTTCGACATTCTGGCATCACCATTAAGACTTCCCTTTTAACGCTCTCTGTTTTCTGCTGACGAACGACGAGCTGGTCGGCTGCATTTCGATACCGCTGTTTTGTAAAAAATCCCACTCAAACCAGGAGATCGCCATGTGCGATCAAGTATCATTCTGTGCTGCCTGCGTACACTCTCGACTGTGGAATCGAAGGACAACATGATGCAGCAACATCTATTGAACTTTGTGAGTCTGCTCCAACATGTTGTCAGGCAACGGGTACGTTCGACGTAGCGATGAATGCAGAGAGTGCTCTCGACGGCGTTTCACGAGTTGCCTGGAATACCTAAGAATACTCTGCAATTGTTGAGAATCGTTTTGGCACGCCACTCAAGGTTCAGCTGTCGACCTTCTCGATCGATGTCGACCCGGCCTCTTATGCGAACGTGCGAAGATGTTTGTACGACAACGTTACTTCGCCTGCCGCCACAGTTCTAATCGCAGTTTTTCAACTATTTCAAGGACGACTATTTGCTACCGGAAGGCGAGCATCCCTTCTCGGTCAATTTCTAAATCACTCAGTGCCCGTGGCAAAGCGAACACTGGCTCGCACGTATTGATCTAAGGGGGCTTAAGGTCGACCGCGAGCAAAGGACAGCAGTCAACCTCGTGTTCCTGCTGGACGTTTCGGAATCGATGAATTCGCCGGATAAGCTTCCTTTGGTGAAGTCAGCAATGAAAATATTGCTTGAACAGTTAGACGAAAACGGCAGCGTCGCGATTGCGGTCTATGTCGTAGTATTGGGACTGGTACTGCATCCAGCTTCGGTCAGCTCTCGAAGGTTTGAGTGCTGGATGCTCGACCAACTGTGGTCAAGGAATTCAGCTTGCGTACGAAACGGCAGAGAAGAATCGGAGTCTGGGCGGCGTAAACCGGGTCATGTTCCGCACCGATGGCGACTTCAACGTTGGAGTTACGGACCGCTCGGATTTGTCGACCTTATCCAGCCCGAAGCCAAATACGGTGTGTTTCTAAGCGTGCTTGAATTTGGCACGGGTAATCTGAAAGACGCGACGAAGGAGCAGCTTGCTGATAAAGGAAGCGGCAACAATGGCTCGTTGCAGGAAGCTTGCAAGTTGCTCGTTGAAGATGCGTTGGGAATGCTGCTGCGAGGTTCTGAGTACTCACGAAACGTCACTTTTGAGCTGGCCCACAACGGCATCGGGCAAATTGATGACAACTATTGTCAGGAATTTCTTCGCCTGACTGACACGGCACAACTGCTGAAGGTTCTCCAGGTCACTGGCCGCTAAGCGATGAGGATTTCGGATAGATCACAACCAGCAAATACGTACGAAGCCGATGTATTGACGATAACGATGGTCGATGCTTGAGTTGTTAGCGCACATCCGCCGACGACTTCTTCAGGCTACCAGGTGCTGCTGCATCTCGTTGCCGCGATGGGACTGGCGGCTGCCAATTTTGAATCGGCTCGCAGAAATTCAGCCGGTATTCTCTTCAGTTCGTGCCAGCGGCCGAAGAGAGAAAAAACAGTTGGCCCCAAAGCCCCTTCATTCTTCAGCCGTTGCGCATCCTGCTGCCGGCAATCTGTAGCCTCGTTAATGAGGGTTCGTGACCGTGTCGTTTGTGAGTGACTCTGTAAGTTTTTTGTAAAGAAGGGGTTTTTGAGATTTACGCGACCGCCGAGTAGTGCGGTCGCAATTTCGGCGACGCTATGCAATCTCTCCGCCACAAGCGACCTGGAAGAACTTCGATTCGATGGCCATCCAGACATACATTGTTGAGGATTGCCCAGTGTATGGAGCTGCCCAACTCGATTTTTCCCGGTACGAAACTTCTAATTAACCTGGACATCATCGGGGAAAAAGATGTTCGAGAATCGTTGCCTCTCAATGTCTCATTAATCTCGAAAGCCGGGGCGCGTCAGGCTGCGGAGGCTGTAGTTGAAGCGATTTTGATGGGTCGTAGTCTGGTTGTGGTTGCTGCGGTTTGAGTATGTCTGGCCGAATCGAGAACCGGACTGCCATGTAGTATTCGGGATTCGATTGCTCGGCCGAGTTTGTCCGAAGAACGAATAATTCTGGCGGTTCTGGTTGTAGGTTGAAAGATTCGGGCCTTGTAGATTCCGGAAGAATCGCGACGCGGCCGGACTGAGGACCGGGACGCCGTTCGGTGAAACGTTGGCTGCAGCCTGTCGAGCGGCCTGCTGTACCGGGGTCAGTTGATCTTGAACGTCCGGATTCTGTTGCAGGTTTGGCTGCTGCGTTGGTTGTTGTCCCTGCTGCGGCGGTTGCTGGGCATAGGCGGGGTGCTCGGCGGGCGGAGTGCTGTAGCCAGGGTAGCCGGCGACGGGATAGCTGTAACCATAACCTGGATAAGCGCGGGGTTGAGCGTACTGCTGTCGCTGCCGATCGACAAAGTTCTGACCGTACGCGGAGGTCCAACCGTTTCCGTAAGTCGGCGTCGGCTGGTTGTAGCCATACGGTTGTTGAGGAGCACCGTAGCCTGGAATCCGCTGCTGCGTTTGCGAGGAAAAGCCAGGCTGTTGAAAGGCGGTAGTACCGCCGTATCGATTGGCGGCCGCCGCGTTCGCTGCGGCTGAATTTCCGGCCGCAGCATAAGTTCCGCGGAGGGGGACCAGGTTGTTCGCGTGATGCTGAACGTAGCCTGGAGCAGGATTATACGCTGTAGCCGGATGATGAACTCGTTGCTGCTGCGCACCATACCAGACCGCGCCTCCGTTCTGCGTGTTGTAGCCAGGCGTCTGGCCGTGTGTGAGTTCCGGTATCTGAATCGCAAAAACGGCGACAACTGACCAGGCCGCCGCGACCATGTTTCGTTGCAGAAACACTCGTCGTAAAGATACGCGGCGCAACGAATTGTTGGGTTTGTGTATTGAATTTGTCATTGGGAAACCTCGATGGCCGGACTCATCCGGCGAGACTCTCACCGCCGGTTTTCACGCAATCGGAGCGGTTTTTCGCAGTCAACAACCGCTCCTTGAAACAAGCCAGTCATCGTATCGTCCTGCGGTGACCGCTCGCTGCGAGCATCAGTGATCTACGGGACGATTGCGATCAGATCATCCGATTCGATCGAGATAACCAGAAAAGCTTATCTAACCGGACATGGGCGACCGATGAAAAGGGGGAGCATTCTGTGTGTGAGTGTTCGTCCGCCTGTCTACCCACCAATTTGCCCCACTATTTACGGGGCCTGGTGAGCTAGGAGGAGCCGCAGCTGAGACGCTCCGGCACTGCAAAAACGCAAAGACTCGGCTTCAGCTGGAGAATTTTTAACAGGCACGCGTGTGGCTGTCACTCTGGTTGAAACAAGCTGTGTGAAACCTGATCCAAGGTCGTACAAGGAGATTCAATCCATGCTGGCGTATCGCAAGTGGGTCCTGTCACTCGGGATCGCAGCGGTGACTCCAGGGATTGCACTGGCTGGACCGTTTCCATTCTCGAAGTCCGACCAGTCAGTTCCGCAGTCAGCCGCCCCAGACAACCAGAAGCTCGCCGAAGAGGCCGCTTCCAACCTTAGAGCTGCTAAGTTCTCGGGCTTCGACATCGAACTCGAAGTTCAGAGCGGCGTCTGCCTGCTGAAAGGCAAGATCGCCAGCCAGGTTCAGAAAGATCAGGCCACGCAGGTAATTTCCAAGGTCCCTGGCATTCGAACGGTCAACAATCAGCTTGTCGTGCTGAACCGCAATCCGGCTGCTTCTGTGCAGCAGGCAGTCGCCAGCGACGTGACTTCGAATCCGGTCCAGCAGGCCGGGTTCTTCTCACGACCAAAGCAGACGCGAGCAACGAAAACTCAACAGCGAGCAACGACTCCGCAGCAAGCGACCGGCGAATCGCCACAGCAGGTTCAACAGATTACGCAGGGCATTGCTCAGGCGATTCAGGGTTCCGGTGTTCGAGGTCACGATATCGATCTTCGATACAAAGGCGGAGTCGCAACTCTGCTTGGCAAAGCTCAGTCACCTCAGGACGTCGCTCGACTGACCCAGGTCATCTCGCGAGTTCCTGGCGTTCGACAGGTGAACAACCAATTACGGGCTCCGGGGATGAATCCAGCCAGCCAGACTGGTGGTTCTAACCAGCGAGTTGCCGAGCAGATCGCACAGGCTCTTGCCGCTAACCGCTTAAACGGTCTGGACATTGAAGTTCGCTACAACGCTGGAAAAGCAACTCTGAGCGGCCCGATTCCGCATCCGCAGGTGGCGATGATCGCTCACCAGTTGGCAGCAAGCGTTCCGGGAGTTCTGCAGGTCGACAATCGTCTGCAGGTTGTCGGGATGCCCGGTCAACCAGGTGGTTTTCCGGGAACTGGTCATCAGGGTCAGAACGTGATGCCGGTCAGCCATCAGGCACCTGGCGGGATGCATCCAGCCATGATGGCTGCCGGAGCAATGGGCGGAATGGCCGCTGGAGCAATGGGTATGGCACCAGGTGGAATGGGACCAGGAGCTGGTCCGCACGCTCACGGAGCTGGCAACCCGTCGCACATGGCGTACGATCTTCCAAATTTGCCAAACCACTCATGGCCAACCTACGCGGCCTATCCGAACTATGCTCAGGTTTCGTACCCGAAAGAGTACAGTGCCAGTGCATGGCCTTACATCGGTCCGTTCTACCCGTACCCGCAGGTCCCGATGGGCTGGCGTCAGGTACAACTTGAATGGGACGACGGAGCGTGGAACTTGAACTTCCGCCCTCGAACGGAACGCTGGTTCTGGTACCTCAATCCAAAGAACTGGTAAATGACCAGTTCTGACTAGAAGCCAGAATAAGGCAATCGGAAAAGTAGAATCAGCCGGAGTAGTCATGCAAGACTGCTCCGGCTGTTTCCGTTTAACGGTCAAATTCAGTTGCTCTTAACAACGGCAACAAACTCACAACCGCCGTCCAGCAGACCACCAATCATCAGCAATAAGCAAATGACGACTGCAGAAAGCGGCCGCCACCTCACACACAAGCATCCACTTTCCAGATAAAACAATCAGTAATATACGAAAAAA
>CALGTK010000435.1 GCA_937904325.1 uncultured Planctomyces sp. | reverse complement strand
CGCTGCCACATCTGCCGCGCATTGTCGCCGCAATGGTCCAGCTGCAGCTTCTCACTGGTGCCAGGCCCGGGGAGATTACGTCAATGAGGCCGATCGATATCACGTTCGGAACCGATGGCGTTTGGACGTATCGGCCAGCAACTCATAAGACGCAGCATCGCGGAAAAGAACGACGTATTTTTCTTGGGCCAAAATCACAGGCGATCCTGAGACCTTTCCTCGATCGAGAGCCAGAGGCCGATTACTTCAGTCCGTCAGAAGCTGAAGCTGAGCGAAACGCAAAGCGTCGCAAGAATCGGAAGTCGCCCATGACTCCTTCACAGGCTGCCCGATCAGCAACCGCGGGCTATGGTCGCGTTGTTGGTAAGCGGTATTTGAAAGACAGCTACGGTCGCGCCATCAGCCGTGCCTGTAAGGCAGCAGGCATACCGAAGTGGTCGTCAAACCAGCTTCGTCATAGTCAAGCGACGATCATTCGTGAGCGAAACAGCGTTTTTTGAGTTTCCAGCAGCTTCGGTCGAAGACAACAATCTGAGCCTCGAAAGCCAGACGCCGACGGGCCCTGGGCCGTCTTTACCTCAGCAAATGAAGGCAAGACTCAACTCGCTGTTTGCGGCGAAAATCAACAACGTCTGGCTCAAACTCCAACGGAGCCGCTCTCCTTCTGACTGAAGTTGGGCTTTCACGCTGACGCTTTCAGCAGAGCTAACCCGTGCGGCTACTGCGCGCCGCCAGTTAATCGCCTGTCCGCCAACCCTCGCCGCTTGCGCACGCGTGGCAGAAGGCGGATCGGGCGAACGGATGCCACCGAAACGGCAGTGAGCGTCTGTTGGCACCTGCGTCTGATTGCAATTGCCAGAGGCAGTCAAGTCACGATAATTCAGCCCGAAACTCCTGCGATGAGTCGACGCCGATTTGGATGCCGAAGAGCAGCGGTTCCAGCGTGACTACGA
The DNA here is from genome assembly GCA_937904325.1 of uncultured Planctomyces sp. Taxonomy (GTDB): domain Bacteria; phylum Planctomycetota; class Planctomycetia; order Planctomycetales; family Planctomycetaceae; genus JABMPE01. Next base: position 6,322 of record CALGTK010000435.1, on the reverse strand, counting down.
GGCTGGCCGGTGAAGGCAATGGCCCGGAATTCACAGCTCACCGGGTGCGTGACTGGCTGGAGAATGTTGGCGTCAAATCATTGTTCATTGAACCAGGCAGCCCCTGGGAGAACGGCCTCATCGAGTCATTCAACGGAAAGCTGCGTGATGAGTTGCTCAACATGGAATTGTTTGACACGCTGCTGGAAGCGAAGATACTGATTGAACGTTGGAAACTTCACTACAACACCGTGCGGCTGCACAGCTCTCTGGGCTACAGACCACCCGCACCAGAAGCTGTTCTGACGACGCCACAACACAATCAAATCACCACTTAACGAGTGGTACCATTCACGGGGGCAGATCACCGAATACGCCGCCGCGCGGCGGCACGGGCAAAGGCATCTGGATTCTCTGAATTATGAAACAAACGATGAAACACATCACTCAATTGATTGCGCTCGGTTACATCGTCATCGCGACTTCCGCTTTCGTTACTGCGGACTCACGTTCCCGGCCGCAAACGCCCGATCAGTCCTGGTCGCTTGATTCGACTGACTCAACTGAACTGCGTGTGCATGGCAACGTTTCCGCTGCTAATGGAGTCAAAGGCAGCAGCCTCATATTCGATGGCGATTGTCTGCTTAAAGTTAAAGATTCGGAACGACTGACAGGTGGAGAATCCGGGTTCACGCTGACAGCGTGGGTGAATCCTTACCGTCTGGGTGGCGGGCAACAGATGATTGCCGCGAAAAATTGCTATTCACTGGGCGAACGGCAGTGGAGTGTGATGATTGATAAGGACAATCGCTTTCGACTGTATGTCTATCAGGGGAGTTGGATGACCGCCGATAGTTCTGCGCAACCGAAACCAGGGCATTGGCATCTGATCGGTGTGGTGGTTCGTCCGGCCAGCGCTGAATTGTGGGTGAACGGGAAGATGGCGGGAGAGGTGGAACTCACTAAGTCAGTTCCGCAGACCAAAGCTCCGCTGACGTTCGGTGGAGTCGATGACAACGGCCGTATCTGGCAGAACTTCGTGGGAGCACTCGATGAGGTTTGGCTCTTCGACAAACCGCTCGACGCCCGACAGATGGCAGCTGCTTACAAACCGGTGACGGCCACTCACAGGATTCCCGAACGGCCGAAACCATTCACGTTGTGGACCGGTCCGGCCTTGCCCAAAGCGTCAGAGGCCGAAGCCCTCAAGGGGGTGCAGTTCCACGTCATCAAGAAGTATGAACGCAATGTGGATGGATACGGGTTTCTGCATGGCGTGGCTTTGGCGTGGCACAAGGGCAGGCTCTATGCCTCGTTCGGTCACAACAAGGGAAGCGAAAACACGCTCACCGAAGAAGGCCGGTATAGCGTGAGTCAAGACGGCGGCAGGAAGTGGTCGAAGGTACGGACGATTGATGTGGGGATTGAAGACGAGGATCTCGCCGTCAGTCATGGAGTGTTTCTGTCGCGTGGTGAAACTCTGTGGGCGTTCCTTGGCTCCTTTCACGGTACTCGCAAAGGAGTGCACACTCGGGCCTACACGCTGAACGAAGAAACAGAGCGATGGCAGGCACAGGGCACGGTCGTCAGGGATGGATTCTGGCCCATGACCGAACCGGTCAAGATGAACGACGGTAACTGGATCATGCCGGGGTTCATCGTGGGGCAAGGTAATCCCGCCGCCGTGGCGATCAGTGCAGGTGACGATCTGAAGAAATGGAAGACTGTAATCATCCCTCGTGGGGCCGAAGTCCGGAACATGTGGGGGGAGTCATCCATATTCGTTGATGGCCCGCGCGTGACGAACATCGCGCGATACGGGGGGAAGGCACTGGCGCTCGCAGCATCGAGCAACGATTACGGTCAAACATGGACGCCGTCCACTGAGAGCAACCTGCCCATGGCCGCCTCGAAACCATGTTCGGGAGTACTCAGTAATGGGCAGCGTTATCTGATTTGCTCGACGACTGCCGACGGTGGAAATCGCCGCTCACCATTGACCATTGCGGTCAGCAGGCCGGGTGAGAACACGTTCTCGAAAGTGTTTGTGATCCGGCACGCTGTGTTTGAGGACGGTCCCGGTGAGTCTGATCCGAGTGCAGCTTTGTCGTATCCATACGCCATCGAGTATCAGGACAAACTCTACGTGGGCTATTCCAACAACGGCCAGCGCCACAGCAACAACAACAGCGCCGAACTGGCCGTGATTCCGATCGATAACCTCACGGCGGAGTAAGGCAATGGTCCGGAGTAATAAACACCGTTCATAGCGGCGGCGCTCCGAATAGAAGATGTCACACTGCTGCCCTGGGATTCCTGATCGCGCCATCTAACGGCGTCCCGTTGGGCTGTGGCCGTGGACTTTTTTGTATTGCTTTGAGAACTGATACACGGTTTCGAATTGCAACAGTTCTGCAACATCGCTTACTCGCAGCCCCTCGTTCTCAAGGATGCAACGGGCGTAGTGCATGCGAGTGCGCAGAAGGTACTCTTTTGGCCCAATCGACATGTTCGCACGAAAGACGCGGCGGAATTGCGGCTCTGAAAGGCCGGCGAGTTCTGCCAGTTCGCTTACTTTCAGCGCGCGGTTGAGGTTTCGGTCGATGTAGTCGAGTACTTGCCGGATTCGACCGTCGACTGTGGGCGTGGATGGGTCGGGGGCCGTGTGCCGAAGCGCGAGGTCGATCGCGGCGCGGATGACCGATTCTGTCCCGTGGCCGTCTTCATGAAGCGTCGAGTGAAGCAGGCCGATCAGGGTTTGAAAGTGCGGCGAAGACTCGGGAACTTGCAACCACGGATCGGTGACCAGATCGCGCGTCACGCTGAATTCGATATAGGTGTACGACACCGGTCGCTTATCGTCGTAACGGATCTCGCGGACACCCGGCGAGAGCAGCAGAAGCATGCGATCATCGAGCTGCAGCGTTTCATCAGGAATAATGAATTCCCCGCTGCCTGACTCGACGTAAAGGAACCGGTGGTTTTCGACGTGCCGCGGTGGCAGATGCAGGCCGCGTTCGAAACGAATGTAGCCTCCGCCAACGTAAGCGATGGAGGTATCGGGTGACGTCATGATTGTTTTTGACATCAACATGACAGATTCTGCCATTGGAATCAAACACTCAGACACGACAATGTCACGATGAACCTGACTGCACGCCCCCTCGACCTCGTTGTCATCATTCTCTACCTGCTGGGTATGGCAGGGCTCGGCATCTGGTTTTCCCGGCGTAACAAAACGACGGAGGAGTATTTCCTTGGCGGCCGCGCATTTCCGGGATGGGTCATCGGGTTGTCGATGCTGGGGACGTCGATCAGCTCGGTCACGTTTCTGGCTTTTCCTGCGGCTGCTTACACGCTGGACTGGCGGCAACTTGTCTCGAACCTCACGCTGCCACTGGTCGCCGTGCTGGCGATCATCGTGTTCATTCCGTTCTTCCGTCGCGGAAATACCACGTCAGCCTTTGAGTATCTGGGCGACCGATTCGGTCCCGGCGTGCGGCTTTATGGAACGCTGAGTTTCATTCTGCTGCAACTCATCCGGCTCGCGAAGGTGCTCTTTCTTGTAGCGATTCCGGTGAGTCTGCTGACCGGGATCGATATCCGGCTGGTGATCGTTTTTGTCGGAATCTTTATTTCGCTTTATACCATTGCCGGCGGCATTGGAGCGGTCATCTGGACCGACGTCGTGCAGGCGATCGTGCTTTGGATCGGCGGGTTGGTTTGCTTTGCGACCATTGTCTGGAAGCTGCCGGGCGGACTCGGACAGATCATCGACGTCGCGGCACAGCACGACAAATTCGACCTCGGGTCGCTGGGATTCAATCTGAATGAGCGGACGTTCTGGACCGTCGCGCTACTTGGCATTGTTAGCTGGCTGACGATGTATTCGAGCGATCAGAACGTGGTGCAGCGTTACCTCGCCGCAAAGAGCCTGAAGGAAGCTCGGAAGGCGACTACGATCTATTCGATCGTCGCCGTGCCGACATGGGCGTTCTTCTTTTTGCTCGGCACGTGTGTGTTTGTTTTTTACTCAGTACATCCGGATGACCATGTGGCCGGATTGGAAGCGGACGCCGTGTTTCCGTATTTCATCCTGACGCAGGTTCCGGTTGGTATTACCGGTCTGGTGATCGCCGGCGTGCTGGCAGCGGCCATGTCGAGTCTGGATTCATCTATCAATGCCATCTCCACCATCGTGACCGTTGACCTGATGAAGCCGTATCTCGCGAAAGGACGCGACGATCGTTTCTACCTGCGCTGGGCGAGAATCGTCGCCGTTGCCGCATCGGTCGCGATGATTCTGGGCGCGATGCTATTCAGTTCGATCAAGAAGGAGAGCATGAACGACGTCAGTTGGATCGTGGCGTCGGTGTTTGGCGGATGTCTGTTGGGCCTGTTCATGGCTGGCTTCTTTACCACTCGAATCGGAAACCGCGCGGCGCTGTTCGGTCTGGCGGGGGCGATCACGCTAAACGTCTATCTGGGTATGAATGCTGCTGACTTCCTGCCGCAGGCAATCACGATTCCGGTTCATTCGTATTGGACGGGGATTCTCGTGAATCTCGCCTTCCTCGTCATCGCGGGAGTCGTTGCATTGATCAGCGGTGATCGCGGCAAGGACCTGCGAGGTCTGACCGTGTGGACGTTGGCCAAGGAGGCAACATGACCGCTGCCGATACTCAGTTCGATGTCGTTGTGGTCGGCGGAACACCGGGTGGTATTGCAGCGGCTTTGTCTGCCGGGCGAGCTGGCCGGAAAGTGTTGCTGATCGAATCTCACCGACACATCGGAGGAATGTCGGCGAGCGGGCTCGGTAAGAGCGACGTGGAGAAACGGCACTTGATCGGCGGTTTGTTCCGGGAATTCACCGACCGCGTGCGGCGGCGATACCTCGATCGTTTCGGTGAACGGTCACCCGACTTCGTGCTGTGCCGGGACGGCTATTACTTCGAGCCGTCAGTGGCTGAAGCTGTATTCGACGAAATGCTGGGGGACTGCGCGAGTGTTTTCGTTCTGACTCAGCACCGTCTCGTTCGCGCAGATGTTCGCCAGAACGTTTTGACGCGAATCGAGATTGAAGACTGTAGCGACGAATCCAGACCGCAAGCTGGAAGCGTACGCCACTTCTGGTGTTCGGCCGGAGTCTTCATTGACGCGACGTATGAAGGCGATCTGCTGGCGGCTGCAGGTGCCGAGTTCCGGCTGGGGCGAGAATCGCGAGACGAGTTCAACGAGCCGCATGCCGGTCACATCTATTTCGACTATCAGGCTGCGAAGATTCTGCCCGGCTCAACGGGCGAATGCGACGAGTTGCTACCGGCTTACACGTATCGACTCTGCCTGACGACCGATCCGGAAAACGCTTATGTCCTGACCGAACCGCCGCGTGGGTATGACCGAGGCAACTATGTCGCCTACTTCGATGATCTCGCCGCCGGTCGGCTGAGTGGTCCGAAAACGATGAAGCCCGGACGTGGCTACAACCCGGCTCACTTCGACACCATGGTGCGAGCGTTGTCCGTCTCTGAGATTCCAAACCACAAGACCGACGTGAACATTAATCCGCGCCCGCTCGGCTTTCCCTTCCCGGAAGAGAATGTTGGTTACGTCAACGGTGACGAAGCCACGCGGCAAGGTATCTGCAAACGTCATCGAGAGCTGACACTGGGGCTGCTCTGGTTTCTCCAGAACGACGACGACATCCCGTCGGCCCATCGCGACATCGCCCGTCAGTACCATCTGCCGCTGGACGAGTTCACTGACAATGGACACTTCCCGTTCCAGCTTTACGTCCGCGAAGCCCGTCGACTAAAGGGCGAATACACGCTGACCGAACACGACATGACGGCGAAGTCGGACGCACGTTCTGGTCACGCTGACACAATTGCGATCGGCGAATTTCCCATCGACAGCTTTCCTTGCCGAAAACGTCAGCCCGGCGACTCCCTCGTTCTGGAAGGCTACCTCGGCATGCTCGACTCGGTCACTCAACCGTATGAGATTCCGTACCGGATCATGATTCCTCAATCGATCGACGGACTAATTGTTCCGGTCGCGGCCTCGACGACTCACGTGGCTTATTCGTCCATCCGAATGGAGCCAACATGGATGGCATTAGGTCAGGCAGCTGGAACTGCTGCAAATTTGGCACTGGCCGATCGCATGCAGCCACGTTCAGTGTCCGTCGATTCTCTGCGGCGAAAACTGGTAGCCGATGGTCAGGTGTTGGGCGCCGAGTCTCTAAACCCCAACGCAGCTGCGGTCGCCAGAACGCGGAAGACTCCCCAAACGTCCCGCGACGGTAACCGGGAATTGTACAAATAGTATGCATGACAACGAA
>CALGTK010000434.1 GCA_937904325.1 uncultured Planctomyces sp. | reverse complement strand
CGAACGTCAAAGAACGCGTTCTTGAGTTTCTCGTATTGAGGCTGCAACACTCCGTGAAGTTCTTCCGGCGTGGCGAGTTCGCGCTCGACGATGAGTTGTCGAGTGCCACCCTTCTGGACGTGGAAAATCGCCCCTTCGTCGTCGAGTCCTGGCTCAGCCAGAAGATCGCCGAACCAGCCAAGCAGAACCAGGTAGGTCAGTTTGTTGACATCGAGCATCGGCAAGCCTGGTGCAAGTGCCAGCTGTTGAAAGTCGGTCAGTCCGGTAAATGGGATGCGGACCAGAGTTTCCGTCGGAGTTGATAGTCGAGTCATTAGTGGCCCTCGCACATGGTCGTTTCACCGGACCACAGAACGCACGAGCGTGAACTGCTCGGCACTCTGTGATCGCAATCGGCCAGTGTGAGTTGAATCGAGATTGGAAAGGGAATGTCCGTCGTGCTTCGGTGATGCTGTGCATTGACTGCGCCTCGCATCTGCGAAGACCTCGAATCGAGTTATCGTCCTGTGAGATGATATCAGCAGTACAAAACTCAGAGAGCGCGGCATCAACCGTAACGCCTGCACGGTTGGATTCGTCGGCCAAACCGGCACGGTGATCCGAGTAGAGCTGGATTATCGGCTGAAGGTGTTGATCGTGCCGGGATCCTGCCGAATGTGCCGACTGTGGTGCCGAAACTCAACGCTTGGTTCGGCCATGCATCTCATTGCGGCCGGCACAGCCGGTATATCTGTCGCATGCGAAACGAGGCACGCGAGCGGTGCTTCCAGTTACGAGTTCTCAAGCTTAGCCGACAGTGCGTCAAATTCTGTGAGACGGTTTGCAGGTAACCGGAGTTCGGCGGCACGCCGGAGTTCTTCTTTGGCCTGGCGTGCTTTCACGGGGTCTTTCGGGAAACTCTCAACCAGCGCGGCGGCAAACTCCAGACGCAAAACGGCTGCGTCTGGATTCTGGTTGATGCTGCGTTTGATGACCGTCAATGCTTCGGTTGGCCTGCCTGCTCGACGATAAGCCTCGGAGACCGTTGCCTGAACTTCCGGCTGAAGTCGGTCAAGAGGCATTGCCGTTCGGATTTGCTCGACGACTGCGACGCCTTCGGCGGCTGTTCGAGTGTCTCGCATCAGGAGTCTGGCTAGTCCGTTGAGTGCGTCGATATGACCCGGTTGCCGTTGCAGCAGTGTTTCGTACCTGCGCCGTGCCGCTTGCAGGAGTTCCCAACGCTGATTCTGAATCCCTCGCTCGTGCAGCAGCAGCGCGTCGAGGTAAACCAGATCGTTGTTGGATTCAGCATTGGGGACCATGTGGGCGCGTTTGATCCAACCGTAAGCAACTTCTGGTTGGCCATACTCCAGGAAAACTCGAGCGAAGCGAATGCAACTCTGCAGGTCGGGTGACTTCCCACCGAAAGTCTGTGCCAGTGTGCCTGCTGTTACACTGTCGTTGTGGTCCAGGTACAGGTTGAGCAGCGTGTCTTGCACTCGTGTGTCGTTTCCGTGGAATTTGAGAGCCTGTTCGAGCACGGCTCGGGCATCGCTGGCGCGATCCTGTCGAGCGTAAGCCAGTGACAATGCCAGCCACGGTTCGACACGTTGTGGATCACGTTGAACGCGTTTAGTGAGGCTGTTCGCTGCCTCGTCTGCCCGGTTGAGGTGGGTCAGTGTTCTACCAATCAGAAGCGACGCTTCTTCTGAATCTGACAATGGAAACGGTACCTGTCGCAGCTCGATCAATGCACGAGCGTATTCTCGATTCGCATATTCAAGTCTTGCGGCCAACAGGTGGGCACGTCCGTGTCGGGGGGCAACTTTGAAGACTTTTTCGAGTTCTTCGAGCGCTCTGTCAGGGATTCCGGAGGCTGACAGCAGTCGTGCTCGCATGAATCCCTCGCGGCCTGGCACAGCGTCAACGGACCGCAATTGGTCGAGCCGTGCCATCGCCTTTTCGTAGGTGCCTTTTCGAATCGCCAGTTCAGCTGCCGCAATCAGCAGTGCGGGCTCTGCAGGAAAGTCTACGAGCACTCGATCGATGTGCATGGCAATTGCTGCGGGGTCGATGTCTGCAAAGGCTTCGCCGATCCGATCAAGCAGACGCTCGCGATCGCGTTTCGCGACTGTCGAAAGATTGAAGGCTGCTGCAAATTGCTGATAGGCGAAGTCGCCATCGCCCTTTGCCAGTGAAACCATCGCTTCGGTAGTTGTGTATCCCTCGCTGTGGTGCGCTTCGAAGCTCGATTCGAGCATGGCTGACGCAGCCTCATCGAGCCCTTCGTTTTTCAGTACGGCGTAGGCATGCACGACAGGAATGTGAGGGATCGCCGTTTCATACTGCTGCATCTCAGCGACGAGTGATCCGATTTCTGCGGCACGTTGCTCTTGCATGAGCAGGTCGGCGCTCAGCAACCAGACCAGCAGCGTTTCCGGAGCAGTTCCTCGTACTTCCTGCATTGCTGCCAGCGCGGCCGTGGTCTGCTGTTGACCATACAGCCATTCACCATAGGCGATGCCGGCGTGCGATTGCTCCGGATGTTGCTGAACGAAGGTGGTTAACACTCGTGCGGCACCGTCTGTCGCACCATCCTGAAGTAGCATTCCGAATTCACCGAGCAGCAGATCAAAGTCGTGAGGATCATCCTTGCGGGCTTCACGAAGCACTTCCCAACTGCGTTTAGACTTGCCGGAACGCATCAGTTCGATCAGCCGGATCAGCCGGGATTTAGAGCGCAGCGAGCTTTGATCCAGATACGACAAAACCTCGATCGCGGGTTTAACCTGACCGAGGCGAAGCATGCAGCAAGCTTTGAGCAGTTTCAGTCGGTCGTGGCTGCCCGCCGCCGCGGTTAGCCAGTGTCTGGTCACCTCGGGCAGCGTCGGCCAAAGCCTGTCGATGGCAGAGATGAGCTCCAAGGCTTCGTCCCAGCGTCGCTGGAGCAACAGAATCCGCATGAGCAAACCTGAAGCTGCCACGGCATTGGGCGAATCTCGCGGGATCGCGGTCAGACTGTCGTGGGCGTCGTCAAACCTGCCTTGTTGAAACGCGAGCAGTCCGCTCATTAATTCGCCAAGGTCCTTTGTATGTTTCTGTTGTCGTAGTTCGACGATGTCGTCACGGAGAGGCTCGAACTGTCCACGCCCGATCAGTCGCATAGCCGACTGAGCATGTACCGACATCAGATCGTTCTGCCGTCTGGCAGGCATCTTTGCGTGAAGCTGAAATCCTCGCTGCAGCATCTGGATGGCGAGTTTGTCGTTTTCAAGTTCAAGTGCGACTCGAGACAGTTGTTCGTAGACAAATGGCGAAGCGCTTCCCATTTTGAAAATCGGCTCGGCTAGATTGACAAACTGCTGTAGAGCTCTTCGGCGAGCATCAGCGTCAGTCCGTTCTCCGTTTGGTGTCGTCAAATCGAGACCTTCGCGGACACGAGACCGCAAAGCAGCAGATACTGGGCGAGCGGCCATCTCGACGACTTCAACTCGATTGGCTCTCCCTGGATCACTGATGGCCAACCGTGAGATAACCGAAAACGCCTGGGCAAGTCTACGGTCAGCTTCGGCTCCTGAATGAGCGTGCCGGACCGTCGTTTCAAAAATAATTCCAACGTAACGGAAATAGAATTTGTCGAGAGATTGGAGCCGGATGCTGGCGGTCTGAATAAGTCGGTTCACAAGGCGGTCTGCTTCCCAGAATGTCTCGTCTTCGGCCTGTTCGCCTTCTTGTTCGATCCTGACAGCTAGATTGAGGATGTCCGCCTGGATGGAGTCTCCAGCTACACCGCCGGCCTGTGAGTTGATGAAATCCTGGTCGTCGATCTCGATTGCATGCCGGACCGCATGCGCGATCATATTCGTATCTTTGTTTCCCAGTTTCACCATGCGCATGGCTGCTTCGCCTGCATTTCTGTCTTGGCCGTGGATCAGGAAGTATTGATGGAGCCGACTCAGTACTGCCGAGTTGTCAGGGCGTAGTCGTGATGCTTCGGCGAGATGCTTGATGCCTTCAGGCGTGTCACCTGAATTCGGGTTGGTCTCGCGAGCAATGTCCCGCGAAGTATCCGCGATGACCTTGTGCACTGCGTAATTGTCAGGTTGGATTTCCACGAGCTGACGAAGCAGGACGATGGCATCCTGTGGATTGCCGGCAAGAATCGTTCTGTCGATTCGCTGCTTGAGTTCAACCAGCGGATCGACTGGATTTTTGAAATAGAAATAGCCGCATCCGACGCCGATGATGGCGAGAACCAACAGCGTGAGAGTCAGTGCACGGCCTGAGCGATTTGATTCAGACATGACCGAGATTTTCTGTGAGAGAGGATGTGAAATGAACGGGCATCGTGTGTCGAAGTCAACGTGTTTCGGCGGTGGCCGAAATAGCTGACAGTGCCTGAACAGCGACTGTAACAGTTGAGCTTCGTAGCTTGTAAATTTTCTTGATGTTTCTTCAGGTGGGGTGAAGTTGCCATGCTGTGTCGACTGATGTTTCGGAGACGCATCATGGCGACGGAAACACGTCGAACGTACCTCCCGCAATGTGTATGCCGGATCAGGTTTTGTTGAATTGTCGTCACGGGTGAATCGTACAAGCCGCTGTGTGTGCGGCCGGACGTGAGGGTTGTTCAGCCTTTTGCCTTGTGCGGTAACCTGTCGAACTCGAATCTTGTGACATTAATTTCCCAGGGGCATGCGGCCTTTGATGGTGCGGTGTATGGATTAACTGACAGGGCGAATCGGTGGCCGTTCAGGAAACTGAACAATTAGAGTGTGGCGTGGCCTGCGATCGAGCATGCTGCCGACACTTGACTGTCTCGTTTGTTACGGTCGCTTATCAGTGTTCGTATCCAGCGAGTTCAATGCCGGCCCGTGACAGTCTGCCGATTCGCACAGGGCTGACAGCAGGCCCATGATCTGCCACGATCTGAGCAAAGTGCGATGCCGAACCAGTACGCCGTATCGTCCAGGAAATCTTTTCGACAGGTAAATCCGAAATGAGAAATCTGATTCTGACGGTGGCTGCAGTTGCTACTTCTTGCGTCTCAATTGAGTTTGTTTTTGCTCAATCCGCACCTGCCAATCATGAGGCGGCTTTGCAGGACGGACTGGCGAGACTCAAGAGTGAGCTCACTGGTCTCAAAGAGTCTAAAACCAGCAAACGCGACGTTGCGGACGTCGAAGTTTTTGCCAAAGGTGTTGAATGGTGTCTGCGTCACGATGAGTTTTACGCAAACAAGAAGAAACCAGACGCCCCGTCTGGGTGGGTCAAGTACTGCAAAACCGCAATCGAAACTGGCTTACAACGGGCTGTCGATTTGAAGTCTGGACGAAAGCCGTGGGCGAACAAAGTAGGATCGACGATTCGTGGCTACGTTTCACGAGTTGATGGATCGACGCAGCCGTATGCCTTATCGCTGCCTGCAGGTTTTGGTGAAGTGAAGTCCGGTTTCAGATTTCCGCTGCATGTCAAACTGCATGGCCGTGGCGGAACCCGTAACGAAGTTCGTTTTTTCAACGAACATCAGAACAGGGAACCGCAGGCCGGTCAGGATTGGATTCAACTCGACGTTTTTGGCCGCACGGACAATGCCTATCGATGGAGCGGTGAAACCGATGTTTTCGAAGCCATGACCGACGTCAGTCGTCGATACCGGATTGACTCGAAACGAATAACGCTGTGGGGGTTCTCGATGGGCGGTGCCGGCGCGTGGCACCTCGGAGTGCATCATCCTTCGAAGTGGTCGTCGGTTGGTCCGGGAGCGGGCTTTGTCGATTTCTATAAGTACCAGAAACAGACCGAACTCCGCCCGTCACATCAGCATCGTGGCCTGCATATTTATGATTCAATCGACTACGCGTTGAACATGTTCAACGTTCCGTTCTGCACGTACGGCGGAGAGTTGGATGCTCAGCTGGTAGCCAGCACGAAGATGATCGATCGAGGGAAAGAGCTGGGGGTTTATGCAAAGCTGCTTGTGGGGCCGGGGATGGGGCATAGGTTTCACCCTGACAGCTACAAAGAGTTCATGGCTTTTCATACGGCTCGATCGAAGGCGGGACGGCCGCGATTTCCTGGTCGAAAACAGATCAGGTTTGTGACGTGGACACTCAAGTACAACAAATGCGAATGGCTGACGATCGAGGAGATGGTCGAGCCGTACAAAGAAACACTGGCAGAAGGCGGGGTTGATGACGCTGGAGTCTTAAGTCTGACTACGCAGAATATTTCGGCACTTAAAATCGCACGCGACGTCGCTGACAGTGTTGAACTCGACGGAGCCACTTTGCCGCTGCGGTCGGCGGCGGGGGACCTGTTGCCGGACGTTTATTTTGAGAAAGTCGACAACAGTTGGGAGCTGCTGAGCTACGAAAATTCAATTTCGTTCGCCGACAATCCATTAGTCCACAAACGCCACAATCTTCAGGGGCCGATCGACGATGCCTTCATGGAGTCTTTCGTTTGTGTCCGCGGTACGGGTGATGCATGGGCAAACGAATCTCAGGCTCGTGCCGCCGCAACATTAAATTTGTTCGAAAAAGAGTTTGACAAGTGGCTGCGAGGCCGCGTGCGAATTATTAATGATAATCAACTAACCGACGAGCATATTGCGGATTCGAACCTGATTCTTTTCGGAGATCCCGGTTCGAACGCCGTCATGTCGAGAGTGATTGACAAGTTGCCGGTTCGTTGGGCGAAAGACAGCTTTGAGGTCAACGGCCAGACCTACGATACAAAGACGCATACTCTGTCGATGATTTATCCGAATCCGTTAAATCGCAGGCGGTATGTCGTCATCAATTCTGGCCACACGATGCATGAGAAAGATTTCCGTGCGTCAAACTCGTGGCTGTTTCCAAAACAGGGCGACATTGCTGTGCAGAAATATCCGGCGGGAGCGAACGACCCAACAGGAGCGACGACGGTGTGGGCCGAGATGTTTGACTCGAACTGGAAGCTGCCGGTTCAAAATTAGGAGATCTCAGATTTTATCTGACGGGCTGCAGATGGCTACTCGTCGCGGCCGACGGGGTTGAGTGAATCGTCGCATTCGATTCTTAGTTTTAGAATACGACGAGGGTCGGCTTCGAGGATAGTGAAGCGGAGTTTGCCGTACTCAAGCGTTTCCGAAACTTCCGGGATTCGTCCGAGTTGCGAAAAAACGAATCCGCCGATCGTGTCGAAGTCTCGATCTTCGGGCAGATCGTAATTGAACTCTTCGACGAGATCGTCGATGTGGACTCGGCCGTCCACTTCGTTGATTGTCGGTGAGAGCCGTCTAACTGGATCGACTTCTTCCTCATCGTCTTCGTCGACGATCTCGCCGACGATTTCTTCGAGCAGATCTTCCATTGTCACCAGGCCCGCGACACCGCCGTATTCGTCCAGCACGATTGCCATATGGACGCGTTTGCGGTTCATCGTTTCGAGCAAGCGGTCGACACCTGTTGTTTCAGGCACGTACATCGCGTCGCGACAAATCTCAGAGATCGACGGCATTTCTTCGGGCGAGCAGTCGACGTACTGGAGCAGATCCTTGGCGTAGAGAATGCCTTTGATGTCGTCGGTTGATTCTCCAATTACGGGAATGCGCGTGTGTCTGGACTCAAGAATTTCAGCACGAGCTTCCGCGACGGTCATGTCGGCGCGAATGAATCGCGTTTCTGTTCGAGGTGTCATGACTGAGGCAACGTCGGCATCTTTCAGGTCCATCACCTGATCGATCATTGAACCTGTACTGGCATTGATTGCTCCCATTCTCTCGCCAGCGTCGACGACAGTTCGAATTTCTTCGGTAAGAGTCTCCGGATCGTTGGGGTCGGTCTGATCGACGCCATAGAGTCGATGAACGAGTGTGTCGATTCGCGTCGCGATGCCGATGAACGGTCGAAGTACCGTGGTGGCAGATTGGATCAGCGGCCACGCGCAGTACAGAAATCGTTCGCCGGAGACCTGTGCGACTGATCTGGGGAAAATAAGTCCAAAGGCCAGAAGCGTCACGATGAGTCCGACCCAACGCATTCCAAAGTCGATCCAGTCGCTGGCTGATGCGGGCTGATCGCCCGCCTGGAGCAGGAGCTGCCAGTGCGAGATCGCAACTGAAACGTAGATCAGTATTGTGAGGGTGAGGATTGTTTCACAGGCAACTAGAGCGGCTTCCCAGTTTTTCAGAATATCCAGAAAGCGATTGCCCTTGCCGCGTTCTTCGCACAATTCGTCGAGTTCTGCTCGCGAAAATCCCCGCAAGCTGAAACACGCGATCGCTGAGTAAAGTAGCAGAGCAAGCAGTGCTGCACAGAGGGGCATGGCGACGAAGGGCGTCATGGTTGCCCTCCCGGTTGGGCTACGACTTCTTTTCCGTTTTCTTTGGCGGGATGTTGTTCTTCGCCAGCGTGACGCTCTTCACCGCCGTGGCCGTGATCTGACGAATCACGCGTCGGTTTGGGGCGACCCAGTATTTCAAAAACGTGGCATTCCCGAGACCGCATGACGGAGAGTTCTTTCGCGGTCAGATCATCGTAGCCGCAAAGGTGAAGCAGGCCATGGACGATGTAAAGCGTTAGCTCGTCCATCGCGTTCCACGAATACTCGACTGCCATGTCGATGGCCATTTCCGAACTGACGATGACTTCGCCGTCGATCGTTTTACCGATGCCACGCAGCGCGTCTGATTCAGAGTTGACGTCGTCGTCACGTGAGTCTTCGAGGAGAAAACTTAACACATCGGTTTCGTAGTCGTGGCTGAGGTATTGCCGGTTCAATTTGTGAATCTGTGCATTGTCGACGATGGCCACGCTGATCGTTGCTGAAGAGACCTGCTCGGTCTGAAGGGTCCGGCGCACGATCGACGTGACTGATTGTTTGTCAATCGTCAGGTATGTCTGATTGTCCGCGATGTCTATCTCGTACATGCCGGGGTGTTGTGGAAAGTGTGAATGCTTAAGCACTGCGTTGCTGTTCTGGATACTTGATTCGACCATGGTAGATTGCGATCAGAGATTGTGTCAGCGATTCTTCAATTGTGCGAATCTCACTGAGTGTCAACGGGCTTTCTTCAAACTGACCGTCGAGCAGCTTATCCATTGTGATCTTATGAACCAGCGTTTCAATGCGTCGAGGGGTTGGTTCACTAAGAGTTCGGCTGGCACTTTCGACAGCATCTGACAGCATCATGACGCCCGCTTCTTTGGTCTGCGGTTTTGGGCCGGGATATCGGAATGATGATTCCTCAGCGTCCGTTCTATGGTCAGAGTCGACTTCGGCCTGCTTCTTTGCTTCGTGGTAGAAGTATTGGACCAGCGTTGTGCCGTGGTGCTGCTCGATAAAGTCGATCATCGGTTGTGGCAGGTGATGCTCAAGGGCCAGATCGACTCCGTCTTTGACGTGCCCGATGATGATCAGCGTGCTCATCGCCGGTGCGAGATCGTCATGTCGGCTGGTCATTCCTTCGGTCATGTTCTCGATGAAGTATTCCGGCTTGAGCATCTTGCCGATGTCATGGAAGTAAGCACCAACTCGGACGAGCAGGCCGTTGGCGCCGATTGACTCCGCAGCGGTTTCGGCGATCGTCGCGACGGAGATGGAGTGGTTGTAAGTTCCCGGCGCGCGGCGAACGAGTTCCTGCAGCAGCGGATGCGAGATGTCGCTCATCTCAAGCAGGCTGATGTCTGTCACTACGCCGAACACCCGTTCGATAAAAGGCAGGCTGCCGGCAACCAGAAAACCGGCACCCAGACACCAGGCGGCACCTTTGAAGGCTTCGGAAATCAGTTGCCCATCAGACCAGAAAATGTCCAGAGACTGGCTTTTCAGTACCCCCATTCCGCAGTCAATCACGAAAAATGCGAGTCCGGTGACGAATCCGACTTTGACAAGCGTCGATCTAGACGGGACGCGAGAAAGCAGGATGACCGCTGTTGCCGAGACACTGATCAGCACGACGAACTCGGTTAGTTCACCAGACGTTGCCAGAGTTAGAAGCAGGCTGATCGTCATGGCCGTCAGAGCGCCCATAATCTGGTTGTAGGCGACGGCAAAAATCATCGCCATCACGACGACGGGGACGACTTCAGCACGCAGGACCGGAGTTTGGGTTGACCAGCATCCAAGGCCAACGGCAAGGATCATCGCTCCAAGATAAACTGACAGACGTGAATATGAATGCACCAGACCGGGCTCGTTTCGGACGAGGTACGCTCCGTTAATCACCGCCAGTACGACCATCATCAAGAGGACTGTGCCGGTTCGGATGAGCCTCAGATTAAGTGGCACTTGTTGCTCTGCTTCGTTGTACTCGTCGCGAAGCAAATCCAGCTTTTCTTCGCTGATCATTTCGCCAGGTCCGACCAGCATTGAGCTTTGGCGATACCTTTCATAAACGATATCAACCTGATCGCGGGCATCAGTTTGGGCCTGGAGAGTTCCTGGTTCGTCAGGTCTGAGTGTTGGCTGAACGTGGCCTTTCAACCACGATTCGATCGAAGGTTGGATTGTGCTGAGCAGCGGAACTGATTCCCAGATGGCTGCAATTCTGCCGCCGGGTTTCATCATGCTGGGCAGGTCGACGTCACTGACTCCGGCAACAATGGCGTCACTTTCGTCTTCAGATTCGATGGCCAGTCGTTGACCAGGCCGCAATTCAGGATGCCCAGACTCATTGAGATTGTCCCGGTCTACAATTCCAGGTTGATCAACTACCAGCAGGATTTGATGGAATTCTGCGAGTAAGCCTTCGACCCGCTCGATTCGAGCTTGTTCGGTGACTCCGTCTGCATTCTGATCTGCTGCGCGGACCAATCGGAAGAGCGTCTCGTACTTCTCTTTCGAAGTCGGAGCGGCCAGCGTTTTGCTTTCCGAATCAAGTCCGAAGGCAGCGCGTGCCTCTGGTGACAAATTATCCAGGGACATACTTTCGGCGACGGCTCGAAAGTCCCATCGAAGTTCGTCGGTTAGCGCGTCGGCCTGCAGTTCTTCCCGTCGAAAATGTAAGGGCACTCGGTCAGTGGCCTGCTCACGCCGCCTGCGGGTTTCGCGAGAGTTGATCCGCTTAAAATCGACAGTAGCCAGGATGCCGTGGGCTGGTCGGTCTCCGTGACGCCAGGCGAATGGTGTCTTCCACGCTTGCACGACGAACGAAAGGATCACGATGGCAAGCAGGCAGAGCGATAGCCTTGCGAGAACTCCGCGGTCGCGCAAGGAAGTCATCACACGGGCGATGATGCCGTGAGATGTTCCGATGGTACGGCGAGACGCACGCTGGCGTCTCGAATGCTTGTGCCCGAAGAGCGGCATGGATATTAGACGCCGGTCCGGTCAGAACGACCTGTTGCAGTTAGACAAGGGCAAGAAATACGTGATGCTGTGTGCTTCAATGGTTTCTCTTGAGTTGGTGTAACCGCCAGCGGGGTGTCGTCGTAGCCGGGAAGGACTTATTTTTTTTGGCCCAGCCTCGAATCACCCTTCGGCGGCGAATCATCGTAGGCTCGTACAATGTCGCGTACGAGCCGGTGACGGACGATATCCTGACCAGACAGCTCCACGGCTTCAACTCCAGATATGCCATTCAGTCGCCTGGTCGCATCCATCAGTCCCGATCGGACGTTGTCCGGAAGGTCGTCCTGAGTCGGGTCGCCAGTCACGACGATGCGTGAGTTCTCACCCATTCTGGTGAGAAACATCTTCATTTGAGTCGACGTTGTGTTCTGAGCTTCGTCGAGAATTATGAACGTATCATTGAGCGTTCGGCCACGCATGTACGCTAAAGGGACGATTTCGATGATATCGTTTTCCATGTACCGCTTAACCTGGTCGAAGCTGACGATATCCGCCAGAGCGTCGAGCAGCGGCCGCAAGTAGGGATTAACTTTGGCGAGCAAATCGCCAGGGAGGAAGCCGAGTTTTTCTCCAGCTTCAACGGCTGGTCGAACAAGAACGATCTTCCGGACCAGCTCTGTCCGCAGCGCGTTCAGGGCCATTGCGACGGCCAGGTAAGTTTTTCCGCAGCCAGCCGGGCCGATGCAGATGACGAGATCGTTTTCACGGATGGCGTCGACGTAGCGAGCCTGACCTCCCGTCCTCGGTTTGACTTTGCGGGTTTTTTCGAACAGATCGATCCTGCCCAGGTCGGGCTGGTCAGTCGTTGTTGGGTCAGATGTTTCGTGATTACGCGGCCCACTTCCAGATTTGTGGGGTTCTGAACTCCGAGTTCCGTCGGCCACAGGGGATGATGACACAGGCTTCGCCGGGGAGTGGTTCTGTCGCGACGACATTTCCAGATCCGGTGTCGGGCAGTGTCGATCGAGCGTCGACTCGATTTCAGAAGGCAACAGTTCGCCGTACTTTTCGACGATCCGTTTCAGGTCGGAAAACACGCGATAGCCGATTTCGACCTGCGCAGTCTCACCGCTGAAGCGAAGTTCATCGCCGCGGATGATGACGTGAATTCCCAGGCGATCGCGAATCTTTCGTAGATACTGGTCCTGACAGCCGAATAGGACTCGAATCTGCTCCTGGCTCTTAAATGCAAGGCCTTCGGAAAATGTGAGTGTTTCAGATGACATTAAAGTCCTCGAGTCAGTTCTTATGGTGTCGGTCGTGTAGTTTTCGGATGGGCCAGCAACCGTTGTTGTTCTGTTTGCCTAAGCGAGCCCGTTCAGGCGATTTCTATGATTTTACGTCGTCTCGGGAGGATTCAGTAAGTACCTATTCCACGGAATAGCAATTCTGACCAAACTTCCGAAGCAGGCGATTGACATGTCAAGGTGTCTACATAGGTGACAAGTGTTACTTTATTTTGAGACGCCATGTGCGAAAGCAACTTTTGGGCGTGGCCGATGCGGACACTGAACAAGCGTGTGTTGGTTCTCGAAAATCAGCTACAAACAGAGCAACAACTGAAATCCATGACTTCTCGGCACGACAGGCTGATAAGACCGAAGGAACACCGATGGCTGATGAAGAATACATAAAATTCGAGGAAGCGAGACAGACCGTCGGCGACATCGCTTTCTGTGATTTTCAGCGATATGACGCTCGTCTGAGGATCGTCGGTGTATTTACGCCAATTGCCGGGCACAGCACAGAGAAGCTGGTCATCAGCGAATCTGAAGTAATCATTGGTCGCGATCCGATGTCTGAGATCGTGCTGTCTGATAGCGGTGTTTCGCGACAACATGCTCGCGTTTATCAGATAGAGACGGACTTTGTGATTGAAGATCTGGGCAGCAGCAATGGGACTTATGTTGACGGAGTCCCGATCGTTTCCTGTGTTCTGCATGGTGGAGATAGTGTGCAGATTGGACATTCTTTGTTTCTGTTTGACTGTCTGCACGAACTCGATGCGGATGATGCAAGCAACGGTTGAAGGTTTTGAATTTTCCGGCGGACAAGCCCTTTCGCGATAGCAGCACAGGTTCAACGGATGAGTGATCTAACTGTTCGGTTCTGGGGGACGAGAGGATCGATACCGACTCCCGGCCGACAGACGAAAAAATATGGTGGTAACACGACGTGCCTCGAAATTCGGCACGAAGACACACTCCTTGTCTTTGACGCCGGTAGCGGAATTCGAGAACTCGGTATGTCGTGGCTGGATGAATTTGCTCAGAAGCCCATCGATGCTTCGGTCGTGTTCACGCATTTGCACTGGGATCACATTCAGGGGTTCCCGTTCTTTTCATGCGCATACATGCCGCAGAACGCGTTCACGATTTGGGGCGAGGAGCGGGAATCGACCGGAGTTGAGCAGCTTCTTTCCGGGCAGATGACGGGCGACTATTTCCCGATCGAGCTGTCTGCGATGCAGGCGAAGTTGTCGTTTAAGACAATCGAAGGCCCGTTCGGAATCGGAAAAATGAAGGTCACGCCATTTCCACTGCCTCACCCTGGCGGTTCGCTGGGGTATCGAGTTGAGGCCGACGGAGCTGTGTTCGTGCTGGCGACTGACTCCGAATTCGATCAGATTGCTCTCAACAAGGATGAGCTGGCGAATGACCATTATGCCAGTCGCCAATACCCGGCGGAAGTGACTGATTTTCTGGCGGGAGCCAACCTGATCGCCATCGATACTCAATATACCGATAGCATTTATCCACAACGTGTTGGTTGGGGGCATAACTCAATTGCCACCGTTGTTGACCTCTGTAATCAGGTCAAGCCGGACATGGTGGCGATGTGTCATCACGATCCACAGAGCACCGACCAGATGGTTAGCAATATGTCTGCCGATGCGGCCAATCGGTTGAAATGCGACGGTTCAGACACGGTGATCTTCGCGGCTCGTGAGGGGATGACAGTTAAGGCTCATAGTCCTAAGCCACCGCTGGCACTCAACTGAGTGCTGACAGGCTTAAGACTACGTCTTGTCCCATTATCGTGAATTGGGCTACAAACCCCGTCCGGCCGGAATTCGCGGAGAAGGTCTGCGACAGCGGTCGCTGTTTTGCGGGTATGGAATCAGCATTCTTCAGAGGATGCTGACGATCGGTTGCTGGTTTTGTGTCGGGAGTACAGAACTGGTTGCACGCTGGAAGATGGATCGCGTTTGAAACGCGGCTCTCAGGGGATGGAGAGAACGATGCTGTCAGCTCGTCACAGCCTGGTTGGGCTTGCAACCGTTTTTACCATATTCGTCAACGGTTGTGGTGGAGATTCGACGTCCCCGCAGTCTGCAGAATCCAGTTCAGATACGACCGCCACCGCTCCAGTAGTCGCGTCGACTGAACCAGTAACGCTGCCGACCGCAGCGATTTCGGCAGGTTCCGCGTCCACTCCGGAACTGGATTCGGCAGAAGCGAAAGCTGCCGTTGCGGCAAACCAGCGTGAAGTCAGCGGTCCGCCCCAGAAAGGTTCGCCTCGCTGGTTGGTTCTTGAAATGACCAAACTGCGGATGCAGCCGTTTCCGGAAACCGACGACATCGAAAAACAGCGAGAGGCTCGACGAACTCGCAATCTGGAGATTGTTAAACTGGCCGAAGAAGCAATCGCCAAAACCCATCAGGATCCGGAACTGGAGGCTGTTTTCAACGTAGCCGTTCATCGGCTGATGGAATCACATCTTGAATTGTCGCTGCAGGGCAATCAGGACAGCATCGACGCATTGTTCAGTTTTGCAGACTCCTTCTATGCTCGTGATCCGAAGTCGCGAGCGGCGTCGGAATCGGCTTACATCCTCTCCCGATTTGCTCATAAGAACGCTCAGTATTCAGGGCACCAGGATGTTCGTTACCTGCAGGAGTTTTCTCGACAAGCTCGTTTGTTTGCGGAACGTTTTCCGGTTGAGCAGGAGCGGGCTGTCGGACTTCTGAACGACGCGGCGGCAACGTGCGATTTCCATGGGATGCGTGAAGAAGCGATCCTTTGTTTCGAAACTCTCCGCCAGAAGTACGCCGACACGCCGCAGGCTCAGCAGGCAATTTCGGCCTTGCGACGTCTGAACCTGATTGGGAAGCCGCTCGACCTTGGCGGCCCGACACTAGACGGCGGATTCATCTCCGTCGCCGATTTCAAAGGCTCGCCCGTGCTGGTGGTCTTCTGGTCGAGCCAGGCGGTTCCGTTCATTGAGCAGTCATCAGCCATCATCACGGCCACTGAGAAATACGAAGCGCAAGGCCTGCAGGTAATTGGCGTAAACCTCGACACGGACGAATCAGCCATTGACGCCTTCCTGGAAAAATCGAGCATGGGCTGGCGAACTGTCTTCCACACCGCCCCCGAACGCCGCGGATGGAATCACCCGGTTGCCGTCCACTACGGAGTGACCATGATTCCGCAAATCTGGCTGGTTGACGCCGAGGGAAAAACAGTCACGACTTCAATCGCCACGAAAGACCTCGATGCCATGCTGGCGAAGCTTCTGCCACCAGCGAAGTAACGTCCGCAGGGCCGTTTCCTGCCGGTCGCTGAATTCGGATGTGTGATTTCAAGCTGAAAAGAACTGACTCTGCTTAATCGGTTTTTCATTCACTGGAATTCCGTGCAGAGAAACATGTTCATGAATTTTTCGATATAAGGATTTTGTTCGCCACCACTCGACCCTTTGTCAGGTTTCATAGCATGTAACTTTCAAGACCAATGACTTACTTCTTTCCGCTCCTAAGCGAAAATAGTGGGAAGACGTAGGACTCGACATGAGCTTCTTTGAGCAGGTCTTCAAGTTGCGCGACTTTTTCAGGGTGCTTGTCAGCGATGTTGTTCTTTTCGCCGATGTCTTTGCTTAGATTATAAAGCTGCAGCGGGGCGTTGGGATCCTTAAACAGGTTTTCTCGAACGCCTTTCCACTTACCCATGCGGACGGCTTGCTTTCCGCCTCGTGACGGGAATTCCCAGTAGAGATACTCGTGCGGCTTCTGGACAGAAGGCTTTCCAAGCAGCGTCGGCACGTATGAGATTCCGTCGATGTCGTCCGGCGTTGAGGCCTTTGCCAGTTCGCAAGCTGTCGGCAGCAGGTCCCAGTGCGCGGCAATGTGAGCGGTTGTGGTTCCGGCTTTGATCCTGCCTGGCCAGCGAGCGATCAATGGGGCTCGGATGCCGCCGTCGGTAAGGTCTCGCTTGTGGCCTCGCAGCGGTCCGTTGCTGTCGAAGAAGCCTGGCATGTGTCCGCCTTCCAGATGCGGCCCGTTGTCCGACGTTAACATGACCAGCGTGTTGTCGTCGATTTTCAGTTCTTTCAGCAGAGTGAGAATTTCGCCGACCTGCTCGTCCATGAACGTCATCATGCCGGCGAAGCAGGCCGCTGGATTCTTGATGTTCGGTCCTTTGTACTTGCCGACTTTGTTTTCGAACTGAGGAAACTTCTTGCGGAACGGAGCGGCGTATTTTTCCGGAACGTGCATCGCCGCGTGAGGGATTGTCATCGGCACGTAGCAGAAGAACGGTTTGTCCTTGTTCGCTTTAATGAAATTGAGTGTCGCTTCCTGAATCGGGTATCCCGAGTACACCTTGCCTCCGAACTGCACCTTCTCGCGGTCATGCCAGAGATAGTCCGGGTAGTAGGTGTGAGCCTGTCGCTGACAGTTGTACCCAAAGAACTTGTTGAAATGCTCAGCCGGGTCACTGACCGAGCCCGGTGATCCGAGTCCCCACTTCCCGAACATGCCCGTCTGATAGCCGGCTTTCTGCAGGATCCGCGGCAGCGTCACGATGTCCGCTGGCATTGGTGCCTGACCTTCCGGCTGAATCTCGCGGTTGCCGCGCACGACTGTATGGCCAGTATGAAGCCCGGTCATCAGGCAGCACCGAGTTGGTGCACAGACCGTACTCCCCGAGTAATGGTCAGTGAATTTCAAACCTTCCGCTGCCATCTGGTCAATGTTCGGCGTCTTGAAAAGTTTTTGTCCGTAGCAGCTCAGGTCACCGTACCCGGCATCGTCCAGCAGGATGTAAACGATGTTCGGCTGAGATGAATCGGCAGCCTGCAGTGTGGTTGTCAGGCAGGCGAGAACGGCGAAGGAAACCACTGATAAAGTCATTCGAAACACGTGTGTCAGCATGGTCGTTCCTTGAGAAGCGGAGTTTCAGGGCGGTCAAGTGGGCAATTGCCGGGGTGACCCGGCTCGACCGAATCGGGCCGAAGATATTAGTCCGCGACGAATTCCTCAGCCACGGAGCCTTCTTACAAACGTGCTGAACTTTGCCGATTTTACGGAATTCTCCTGTCGTAGCGGTCGTGCCGAAGCCGATCAAACATTGAGTACACCGTGCCGCAAGGTTCGTCTCGACGCACCGTCGTGTTCTGATGATGCGTCTACGGGCTGGCTGTGAAACTTGGAAACGGCGAGTCAAGGATGGCTCGGGTTGGTAAGGAGTATCCCGATCGACAAGGATGTTGATGACGGGTACTTCTGACAAAACCATTCGAATGTGAAGCGGTCTTTCGAGTTCGCTTGTGTAGCCGACCACGTTCGATTTCTCTCAGTACGAGACCAGAAGTGAAGGGGAAGCATATGCTCCGACGACTCATGCAGACGGGGCTGGTTCTGTTCGCCCTGATGACGATGCTTGGCAACGCAAGCGACGCTCAGGCCGCTGGACGAGGCCAGCCGACCGACTGGAACCGCTTCAATTATTATCCGTACGTGTACTATCCCCACAACTTCCAGCAGCAGCGGGGCAGCTACAACCACATGTACTATCGGTACGCTCCGCAGCAGCGGGTTCCGGTGTACAACAAGAACTGGCACAACTTCTACCCGACGGCTCGCCCGTATCACAAAGGCAACCATTTTCTTCTGGATGTCTTCTGATACTGTGTTGACGGTCGCGATAAGTTGAACGAAACCCGAACCCCGATTCCCGCTCCGGTGGGAATCGGGGTTTTCGTTTTGAACTTTCGGTTTGAAACACGCATGCGTCTTCGTCATTCCCGCGAAGGCGAAAAGCCAGCGTTCAGTGTCCTGTTGGTTGCCCGCCTCTGCGGGCATGACGAGTTGAGACACAACGCCCAATTCGCCGCGGTAGCCTGACGCCAGAGCCTTCCGCGACTATACTGAACGAGACTATTTGAGCCAGTGGTCGTCCCGGGCGTCGTCATGCAACTTTTCGATACGAACTTCACATCACTCGACTGGTGCATTGTCGTTGCGTATCTGCTGATTTCGATATTCGTCGGGATCTGGGCGAACCGATACGTCGGCAATATCGCCGGATACCTCGTCGCCGGTCGCACGCTGAGAATCAGACTCGCACTTGCTACGATGACCGGCACGGAAATCGGCCTGGTCACGGTGATGTATTCAGCCGAACTCGGATTTACGCAGCAGTATGCCTCGCTGTATCTCGCGCTGTACGAACTCGTAATCCTGCTCTTTATAGGTCTGACCGGAGTCGTCGTCTATCGGCTTCGACAATCCAAAGTGTTGACGATTCCCGAGTACTACGAAAGGCGATACTCGCGCGGCGTTCGAGTTCTTGGCGGCGTGATGATGGTGCTCTCCGGCGTGCTCAACATGGGGCTGTTCCTGAAAGCCGGAGCTCTGTTTCTGGTTTCCGTGACGGGTTTCACCGAGCCTGAGTGGCTGCAACAGTTCATGGTTGACGCGTTCGACTATCACGAACCCGTCGGCTTGAAGCTGATCATGACCGGCCTGCTGTTGCTCGTCCTCTTTTACACCGTACTGGGCGGGATGATTTCCGTCGTAATTACCGACCTGATTCAGTTCGTGATTCTCGGTACGGGCATGGTGATCGTCACGCTGTTCGTTGCTGGCGAGATCGGCATCGATGGCTTTTCAGAAGTGGTCACTGTGCAGAACGGATATTTCGACCCGACGTCGACCGACAATCCCTCGACGGTAAAATCTGACGACGGCATTGGGCCGGTTACGCTGACTGCTCAGTTTGTCGTTCTGGTCGTCGCTTTGATGCTGTGGCCGACCGGCGCGTCGAGAACGCTCGCCGTGAAGACACCGGAGATTGCCCGTAAACTTTACTTGTGCAGTACGATCCCGTTTCTGGCAAGACGCTCGCTGCCCGTGTTGTGGGGAATCGGTGCGTTCGCATTTTTCCATTCGCATCCCGAACTCAACTCGCAATTTCAGGCCGCAATACAGGCCGGCGGCGACGTCAACACGCAAGCGGCGATGCCGTTGTTTCTCGCCAAGATTATTCCGTCGGGATTGCTGGGGCTGGTGACCGCAGGCATGGTCGCGGCCTTCATGTCGACGCACGACAGCTATTTACTTTGCTGGAGCGGCGTGATCACGCAGGACGTAGTCGCGCCATTGATGAAAAAAGAACTGACCAACAGGCAGCGGATCCTGATCACTCGAGTCGCGATCATCGCAACGGGGATCATGCTGCTGATCTGGGGCTTGTGGTACGAAGTTTCCAGCGACCTTTGGCAGTACATGGCCGTCACCGGGACCGTCTACCTGGCTGGAGTCTTTCCAGTTGTCGTCGGCGGGCTTTATTGGTCTCGATCGAGTTCTGCTGGTGCGTACATCGCCTTGCTCGGCGGCCTGACGGGAATTCTTGGACTTGATCCGTGTGTCAATTTTCTGAACGCTCAGCTTCTCGATATTGGCACAGGCATCACACTTGGCGGCAACGTCATGATGCTGATGACGTTTGCATTTTCTCTCCTGGGATTTGTCACGGGCTCGCTGCTGTTCCCTGATAATCGCCTGAATGATTCGCAGCCAGCACCCGACGGAGGAGTGAACCAATGAATGCCTGGATGACGCTCTGGACAATTGTGCTGATCGGCGGCGTCCTCGGCATGATCGGCTTACTGCTGCTGGTAACTGCTGGAGCCGTGCGTGAGTTGAAAGAGTCGCTCGCCGAACTCAGTGTCGACGTTACTGAGACCGCCGACTCAGAATCCGTAACGCCATAGCAACGCGAAGGACGAATGCATGGCATCTCGAATTGTGATTCTTGATGGAGCAACGCTGAATCCCGGAGACAATCCGTGGACGCCGATTGAGCAACTGGGCGACATGACTCTTCATGCAGCGAGTGCCCCTGCGGAGATTATCGATCGGCTCAAGGATGCCGATGTTGCGATCACTAACAAAGCTCGCCTTACGGCAGCGATCCTTGACCAGCTTCCCAATCTGAAGTTCATCGCCGTGTCAGCAACCGGCCACGACTGCGTTGACGGCGGTGCGGCCGCAAAGCAGGAAATTCCTGTCGCGAACGTCCCGAGCTACGGCACCCCGTCGGTAGCTCAATTTACGTTTGCGTTGCTGCTTGAACTCTGCCACCGCGTCGCATTGCATGACGAAGCCGTTCATGCGGGCGAGTGGCAAAGTTGCGGCTCGTTCTCCTTCTGGAAAACTCCGCAGATCGAACTACAGGGATCGACTCTGGGTGTCATCGGCTTCGGCCGAATTGGTCAGCAGGTCGCGCGAATCGGTAACGCCTTTGGGATGCAGATCCTCGCCGCCAGCCGACATCGTCAGAACGCACCGAACGACGTTTCCTTCGAGTGGGCCACCCCCGATGAAATCGCATCACGAGCAGACGTTGTCACGCTGCACTGCAGCCTGAACGAAAACTCAAAAGAGATGATCAATCGCGATTTTCTCTCGCAAATGAGACCGTCCGCGTTTCTGCTCAACACGTCGCGCGGCCCACTGATCAACGAAGTCGCACTCGCCGAGGCCCTCAATGACAATCAACTGGCAGGTGCCGCTGTTGACGTTGCCTCGGTCGAACCAATCACCGACGACAACCCATTGCTGACAGCCCGCAACTGCTTGATCACACCGCACATGGCCTGGTCCAGCCTCGCCGCCCGCCGCCGCATGATGCAGATCACGGCGGACAACATCCGGAATTTCCAGGCAGGCACTCCCAGCAACATCGTTAATGGAGACGGTCTCTGAAATGCACGAATGACAGTCAAGAGGCGTAGGGGATGACGAGCGCAGCGCTGGCATACCACTTTGTCTGGAATGCCAGCGCTGCGCTCGAGATACCTTACTTCTTCTGACCGCGGACCCAGTCGGCGATCCAGAGCTGGCTTGATTCATCTTCTGACCGAGTCGACGTCCACATTAATTTTGTGCCGTCCGGACTAAAGACGGGCAGGACGTCCTGAGAGAGTTTGTGTGTGATCTGGGTGATGTCACCGGCGCTGAGTTTGCCGTTTTCGCTCTTCAGCTCCAGAGTGAACAACTGGAATTTTGACTTCGGACCCGGCCCCTCGGAATAGTCGGCACCGGCCCAGACGAGGTAGTCGCCGCTCGGATGGAAGTACGGACACCAGTTGACCTGATTCAGGTTGTCGGTCAGTTGGACTTCGGTTTTGCCGTCGGCTGATACCGCGAACAATTGCAGCATGTGTTCCTTCTGACGATCGCTGCGGAAGATTACCCACTGGTTGTCGGGCGAGAAGAATGGCCCACCGTCGTAGCCGTCTTTGTTGGTGATTTGCCGAACGTTCGTGCCGTCGGCATCCATGATGTAAAGGTCCGGGTCGCCGTCTCGCGACGAGGTAAATACGATCTGTTTTCCGTCGGACGAGTAGCTGCCTTCAGCGTCGTAACCCGGAGCGTCGGTCAATCGTTTCAAGCCCGTTCCGTCAAGCGCGACGGTGTAGATATCCATGTGCGGATCGAAGTCCCACTGATATCGACGACGGCCTCCCTGAGCGGCGAGGTCGCGGGCTTTCTTCTCCACGACGTCAAGCTGCGGATCGGAATGGCTCGATGCAAACAGCAGACTCTTTCCATCAACGGAAAAATAGCTGCAGGTCGTTCGGCCTCGACCGGGGCTGATTCGGCGCGGTTTGCCGCCTTCCAGATTCTGTACGTAGATCTGGTAAAACGGATATCCGATCGGGTAGGCCTGATAAATGATGCTCTTGCCGTCCGGCGAGAAGTAGCCTTCGCCAGCCCGGGGTAGCCCGGAAGTAACCTGTCGGGTGTTCGTCAGGTGTTTGGATTCTTTCTGAGCGGCTGTTTCGTCCGCGTACCCAACGGCGATGAAGGAAAACAATGTCAGCAGTGTGAAGGTCAAGATCGACGTCCTCATGGCGTGCCTCGCGTGGAGTTTCGTGGTCAGAGTGTGTAGCGTTATCGAACATCGATTCTGAATAATCAACTCGTCTGGATCATAAAGACCTCGCCATGTTTAGAAAGTACTCCTGCTCAGTATTCCTATTTGCCCTCTTTGCGGTCGCATTGTCGGAAGTGACCGTTGCCGAAGAGCCGATTCGAGTTGAGATGGAAACACCCAAAGGCTGGCGGACCGAAACGCTCAGCTTACCGACTGGCTTTGCGAAAGACATGAAGCTGACAGGCTTCGAAGAGGTTCGCTTCGCACCGGGAATGTTCCGTCCGGACGCCGAAGACTTTTTTACTTACTGTTTTGTGTTCTGCCTTCCGGATCAGGCTTCGCCGAATCCGAAAGTTCTTACCGAAGAACTACTGAAGTATTACCGAGGACTGGCGGTCGCGGTGACCAGACGCAGCGGAATCGACGTTAAGCCGGCGTCATTTACATTGAAGATCACGCCCGTCAAAGATTCAAAAACCAAATCGCGAGCGGTGATGACCTGGATTGAACCCTTCGCCACGCGGAAGC
Organism: uncultured Planctomyces sp.; assembly: GCA_937904325.1. Classification (GTDB taxonomy): domain Bacteria; phylum Planctomycetota; class Planctomycetia; order Planctomycetales; family Planctomycetaceae; genus JABMPE01. The sequence continues at coordinate 5,718 of CALGTK010000434.1, read as the reverse complement.
CTCAGACGCTGAACCTGGAAATTGAATCGGTACTCGACAATTCGGTCAAAGGTTGTCTGTTAAAGATCGCCGTTTCGCCAAAACCTCGCGACGGTAATGTCTGGAAGCCAATGCGAAAACTGCTCAAGGGAGCGAAGGTTGTCGTGACCAGCACGCCGTAGGCTCTTCGATTGGATCGATTGATTTTGTGCGACAAGTGACTGACTCTCATCTGCGGCCGAGACCGTGGCCCCTTCCACAAGTGGGATGGGGTGACATGTTTGCCTGAGGGCTGTCATGCAGCCTGCGAGCCGTTGACTCGAAAATCACCGTCTTCGCCAACGTCTTCGAAGCTGATGTTGAGACGCTTGGAGACGCCTGACTGCTCCATCGTCACGCCGAAGATGACGTCCGCGACGGTCATCGTTCGTTTGCGATGACTGATCATGATGAACTGAGTCATCTCTTTAAAATCGTGAACGACTCCGGCGTAACGTTCAACGTTGGCGTCATCCAGAGCCGCGTCCACTTCGTCGAGGATACAGAACGGGCTGGGGTTGCTCTTGAAGATGGCAAGCAGCATCGCGACGGCAGTCATTGTTTTTTCGCCACCGCTCAGCAGTGAAATACTGCGGAGTTCTTTGCCCGGGGGACGAGCCACGATGTCGATGCCGCAGTCCAGTACGTCGTCAGGGTCTTCCAGGATAAGGTCGCCGTCTCCGCCACCGAAGAGTTTACGGAAGAGTTCACGAAACTCGACCTGGATTTTTGTGAATGATTCGAGAAACAGCCGGCGGCTTTCGGCGTTGATCTTGCGGATGATTTCTTCGAGCGTCGTTTTGGCCTCGGTCAGGTCCATGAGTTGGCTATGGAAGTGGTTGAACTTGTCCTCCAGATCGTCGAGGTCCTTCAGCGAGTCTGTATTTACATTGCCTATCGACTTCACCCGTCGCCGCAGCCGGTTGACCTGCTCCTCTAGTTCCTCGCGAACGTCTTCATAGCTAGTTCTTCCAATTTCCTGCAGCGTGAGGTGGACCTCTTCATCTTCTGCGGCGTCGGCTGAATCTTCATCACCGTACTCGTCGTCGACTTCGTCGTCGGCATTCCTGATGTCATCTTCGGATTCAGCTTCGGTTGCATCGTTTTCGTTGTGCTCTGCAAGCTCTTCCTCTTCGACACCCGCGACCTGCGCTGACGCATCGGAAATCAGACCTCGGTCGATCAGGTAAGCGCGGAACGCCGACGCACCTGACGCGACGACTTCTTCAAGCGATTGCCCATACTCTTCTTCGATCCGCTCGCCGTATGTTGACAGGCGATGTTGCATGTCGCGGGCTTCGATTTCTTCTTCGTGCTGGCGGTCGGCGATGACTCGGCGTTGCCGGCGGAAAGCCGTTTCCTCTTCGACCAGTCCACTGCGGACGCTGCGCAGTTGCTTCTTCTCGCAGGACAGTCTGTCGACTGCGTCGGCGCTGGTTTCTGCGACGATGGCCAGTTCGGCGAGGCTTCCGCTGGCATTCAGGACGCCAAGCACCGACGATTGGCGACGGTCTTCGAACGTGGTAAGACGTCTGGTGGATTCTTCGATCTGGCCGTTCAATGTCGATGCTTCGTCACCCAGGCGGCTACAGACGGACATCAGGTTTTCACGGCGTTCTCCAGCACGAGCGAGTTTCAGTCGTGCTTCGGTCTGCTCCTGCATCAGGCGGTTGCGTTCCTGCTCAAGTTCGATCAGCTCGCCTTCGAGTCGAGCGACTTCGTCGTTCGCTTCGTTTTGTGTTTTCTCGACGCCGTTCAGCGAATCAAAGCTTTGTGCAAGTTCCGTCTGGCTTTCTGCGATCTGCTCCATTGTAGCTGTGAAGGCTTCTTCGACGGTGGCGTGTTGCTCCGACAGTCGAGTCATTACCTGTTGCTGACTATCGTATTCTGACCGTCGTTGGGTCAGTCGCTGGTTGACATCATCACGTTGCTCGGCGGCGGTTGTAAGTTCGGCTTCGATTTCGATGGACTGATTTGTGAAGGCTTTGCTTCTGGCTTCGCTGGTTGTGAGCTGCTGACCCATTCGAATCAGGTCGTTCTTCAGGCGGCGAAGCTCGCTCTTCCGAGAAAGGACCGATGCCTCTCCTCGGACGGTGCCTGCGTAAAGAGTTCCGTCGGAATCGATCAACTCGCCTTGCAGAGTAATGAAACGATGCCCGGCCCCTTCGGCAACAGCCAGACGATTGGCGGCGTCGAGGTCGGTGACGACCCAGGTCGTGTCGAGAAGCATCGCGGCCAGTGTCGGATGCTGGCATGATTTAGAGACAAGCTGGTCGGCGCGAAAGATGACGTCGACGTCGGACGAAAGGTCAATGTGATTGCTCGTTGATTCTGCGGATTCCGAAGCTGCCACTTCGCCGAGACCGAGAAAACCAACGCGGCCGTCGATGCGGGCACTGCCTCGTTTGAGGTAATCGATCATCGGGGCGAGGTCGTGCATCACGATCAGTTGAGCACGGTTGCCGAGGGCGACTTCCAGCAATGCTGCGTTTTCCAGATCGACATCCAACAGGTCGGCGACGCTTCCAGTGATGCCGTTCCAGGGGGGGAAATCCGACGTTTTCGCGCGTTGCAGTATTTCGCGGACGCCGATGCCAACGCCTTCCTGTTTTACCTCCAGATCTTCAAGCACGGTCAGACGAGCCTGCGCGGCGCTGCGGCGTTCGCGGACTTCGACCAGCGTTTCCTGTTCAGCTTCCTGGTCGGCGATCAGCTTCTTCCGGGTCGCTCGGATATCTTTCAGCGAGTCACCAAGTTCGCTGGACTGTTCGAGGACTTCGTCGAGTGCAGTCTGATGTGCTGTAAGTTCTGTTTCGGCTGCTCGAAGTTCCGTTTTTAGCAGGTCACGCTGTTCGATCGTCTTTTCGTGAGTCTCGTTCAGTGCGACGAGTTGAGCTTCAAGAAGGGCGATCTGCTGTCGCACATGAGACGCCTGTTCCGAGAGTTGTGTGCGTTCTTCCTGTCGTACGTCGATGCGGTTCCGACTTTGCTGGTAACGCGAGGAAAGTTGTCCGGAGTGATCTTCGTGATCTTCGACTTCCTGCTGTTGTGTCTGGAACGTTGTGTCGAACTGGCCGAGTTCCAGTTGCGCGGCGGTGAATTCTTTGTTGACCGCACCCAGTCGCGACAGGGTTGTTGCCTGCTGACGACGTAGTCGTACGATTTCGGTTTCTGACTCTCGAAGCCGATCCGTCTCGTGGCGGATCGTCGCCTTCTGGCTGATGATGGCTTCACGCGTTGTGCCGGCTTTGCGTTCTGCTTTCCGCAATCCATCGTCGACGACGGCGAGTTCCTCGTCGAATGCACTCAGTCGAAGTTCTACCGCTCGCTGCTGTTCCGACAGTTCGTCGATTTCCGCCTGTGTCGCTCCGAGCGTTGAATCAAGTGAACTCAGGCGGGCGGACATCCAGCGATAATCGTCTGCGGCGAGGCCGAACCAGGCTGACTGAAGCTCATTCGAAACCTCTCGATACCTGGCGGCCTTCGTTGCCTGGTTGCGGGTCGAATTGAGCTGCGACTCGAACTGGTTGACGATGTCCTGCAGGCGCAGGAGATTTTGTGAGACTCTTTCGAGCTTCCGCAGAGCTTCGGCCTTACGTGATCGGAATCGGCTGATGCCGGCCGCTTCTTCGAAGATCAGACGCCGGGCCTGCGGGTTGGCTTGCAGAATCTCGCTGACGCGGCCCTGTTCAATGATACTGTAAGCCCCGGTGCTCGCCCCGGTGCCCACGAAGGATTCTTTGATGTCCTTAAGGCGGGCAGTTGCTCCGTTAATCAGATACTCGGAATCGCCGTTCGTCCATAGCCTGCGACCGATGGTGACTTCGTCGGCCTCGATAGGAAGCATGCGGTCCGAGTTGCTGAACGCGAGAGTTGCTTCAGCGAAGGCACTGGCTTTGCGGTTGGCGGAGCCGTTGAAAATTACATCTGTCATGTCCTTGCCGCGAAGGCTTTTGGGACTCTGGTCGCCAAGGATCCACTTCATTGCGTCAACTACGTTGCTCTTACCGCTCCCGTTCGGCCCGACGACGCACGTGATCCCACGTGAGAAGTCAAAACGCGTTCGGTCGGCAAAGCTCTTGAAGCCGAATAGTTCCAGCGACTTCAGCATTGACGGGTCAAACGTCCAGAAAGTTGGGTTTCAGACGAATAAAAACGCTGCAAACCCAAGTGCCAGGAAACGGACGAAACCGTGAGCTTACACTCGCGGTTCGTCGGAAGTTCTAAATTGAAATGAGGTCGCGTTTGCGGGCTCATTCGTTCTTTTTCGAAAGAGTGAACAGCCCGAATGGGTCCAGTTTTTTCTTCAGGAGTTCACTACTTGATAATGTTTTTTCTGAAGGCGGCTTCGGAGTTCGCACGTCCACGAGTGATGCCGTACCTGGTTCATTTTGATCCGCGGCCAGGGCGAAACTTTCGGGTTCGCTGTCTGAGTCAGTTTCAGAAGACTTGCTGATCGACTTCGAATCGTCCGATGGCTGAAACATTTCCAGCGTGGAGACGCCGCTGAGACCTTTCGAAGTGACCTGGTTGCTGATGGCGTCGTCCGCTTCTTCTTCGGATTCGGATGCGCTGTCCAGTTCACTGCCGAAGTCATCATTTGATTCGCTGCTTTCACCTTCGCCGCGAGGTCGTTGGTACATGTTTGGCGTCAGGCTGGAACGTCCGAGCCTCGCACGATTGCCGTTTCGGTAGAAGACACGTCCGGCCTGAGGCAGCGCATCAATTTCGAATCGACCCTGCAGGTTGCCCTGACGATCGGCCTGAACGAGCATCTGAGCGATGTCCGGGTAGCTCGCTCCGAATTCGGCCGCGACTCGGATGACTTCTTCGATCTTCTTTGAAACGACTTTTCGTTTGTCATCGCTGTAAGGCATGAATCGGCTGATCGTGATCGTCTCGCTGCCGGGCCGCGAGGTGACCAGAATGTGGTTGCCAGCTCGGACGGCCATCGGCGTGATGAATTGCTGGTCGGCCCCGAAGAGAACGACCTCTGCTCGTTTACGATTTGTGATATGCACCATGGGGTCGCCGGTTGTTGCCAGCGGATGCAGCCAGAATTCTTTGCGGAGTTGCTCACCTGCGATAAATGGATCTTTCCTGTCGAGCGTCCAGAGTGCCCGGAAGGCTCCGTAGCGGGTTTCGGCACTGTCGGTAGTTTTGCCGTTGGAATCGACGTGAACGTTCATCAGGTCACGCAGTGCCATGTGAGCTTCCGGGTCGTCGAGAATCGACAGACTGGCGTACGCAAAGACTCGGAAGGCTCGTTCCTGCTGAGCGGCTTCTTTGAGGGCATTCACACCAGCGGATTCTTCCAGATAAGACAGTGCGTGAGCCGAGTGGAAGCGGCATTCGAGGTGCTTGCTCTTCAGCCCGGATTTCAAAACGGAGATGGCTTCATCGCCAATTGCTTCCAGACGAAGTGCCGCCCGTTGAGCCGTCTCCGGTTGCATCAGGTCATGCTCGAGGCGTTGCAGGCGAATTCGGCGAGAGACCGCTGTTTCGCGGAACGGAATGTTCTGGATGACCTGCAGGAACCTTGGGTAGTTGTGTTTGTACCGGGGATGAACCTTCAGCAGGATTCGCTGATCGGTTTGAGCTTTGGCCAGCGGTTCGCGCAAGCCGTACTTGTCGTACGCGTAAAATCGTTGACCAATTTTGTCAGCCAGCCGCGTAATGTTTCTGTAGGTTCGAAAGTTA
>CALGTK010000433.1 GCA_937904325.1 uncultured Planctomyces sp. | reverse complement strand
ACGTCGACGACGATGGATTTCCTGATTTGTACGTTGCGAATAGCGGACGGAACAGGCTTTATCTTAACAATGGTGATGGTACGTTCAGATCGGTGGATGGTCAGTTTCCGAGTGAAAGATGGTCAATCAGTTGCGTGATTGCCGATCTGAACGGCGACAGTTTTCCCGATCTGTTTGATGTGAATTATCTTGAATGGGGCCGGCCGTTTACGGAGCAGTGCACAGATACCGAACTCGGACTGCCTCGTACGTGTCCGCCCGATCGGTTCGAAGGCGAACTTAACGACCTGTACTTGAATTCCGGCGAAGGCGACTTTCGGATGGTTACGGAGGAAGTTGGCCTCGGTATGTTGATGGGCAAAGGCCTGGGCGTCGTTGTTGCTGACTTTGAAGACTCGGGAAATGTTGGAGTGTTTATTGCAAATGACGAAGTGCCAAACACGTATTTGACTCGTAGGCCTTTACAAAATGATCAACCTGTAGAGGGGGTGCGGTTTGTCAATAAGGCTGGTTCCAGTGGGCTGGCGTTTGACGGTACGGGCGCGGCGTTGGCGTGTATGGGCGTGGCGACATCGGACGTTAATCATGATGGGTATCTCGACCTGTTCGTCACAAATTTCTATCGTCAGCCGAATACGTTGTACCTGTCGGTCGGTCAGGGTGGTTTTCAGGACGCGACGCTATCATCAGGGCTGGCTGAATCCGGATTATTGAAGCTTGGATTTGGTACGCAATTCCTGGATGCGAATCTGGATGGCGAGCCGGATCTCGTCGTGGGGAACGGGCACCTCGACGACTTCAGTCAGAAAGGCATTCCGTTTTCCATGCAGCCGCAACTGTACCTCAACACGGGAGCTGCAAGATTTGAGGAAAGTGTTGCGGAGAATGCCGGGCGATACTTCGAAGACGAACACATCGCACGCGGCATTTCCACTCTGGACTGGAACCGCGACGGACTTACAGACTTCGCAGTGTCGCATCTGGGCGAGCCCGTTAGCTTACTCTCAAATGACACTGCCAGGCACGGCCACTTTGTAACGATCCGACTGATCGGAATTCAGTCTGGCCGCGATGCTATTGGGGCAACGGTTGCTGTTACGACGAGCGAGTCCACTCGCTGGCGTCATGTGACAGCAGGAGATGGTTACTCTGCATCGAACGAAAAGGCGCTGACGTTTGGATTAGCCTCAGACGTTTCCGCAAAATCTGTCAGCATTAAGTGGCCGAACGGTGAATTGCAGTATTATCCAAACGTTAGAGCAGATCGGTTTTACATTGCTGTTCAAACGCTGAAGCAACTGATTGAGCTGCCGCAATAGACCACTCAGTGGTCTGATCGAAGTGTTTGCTTCGGGAACCGTTGTTCTTACTTCTGGGTGTAATACAGGTTTTTCAGTTCGATATGTTTGCCGTCGAGTTGCCGATCACCTCGCACGAACGTAACTGCGGTAACGTCAGTCAGATCTGCTCCGCTGATCAATTCGGTCATGGGGATGGAACATTTCTTCCATTCTTCACTGAGTTCTCGTTTTTTACCCGGTCCGAAGGTAACCGCGTTGTTCGTCTGAGTGCCCGCCGTGTAGACCCCGGTTTGAAAACCGATTGTGAAATGCGATTTCGTGTCGCCTTTGATTTCGAAATGTAGTGTTCCGGATTCGAACGTCGACAGGTTCTCTCCTTTGCCGCTTGCCTGGATTTCGAGTCCGCATCCCCACCAATCACCAGTGCCAGTCGTTACTCGAATCACACCGTCATTTGACATCTCCATGCCACAGGTTCCTTCCCAGACATTCAGTTTCAGTGGGGCACTGGGGTAGGTCATGTCGTTCGATGCGCCTGGAACCATCGACTGGTTAAGGATGACATAACGCGATTCTGTTGCCGGTTCGCCAGTAGTGCGTTGCTCGTTGACTGTCTTCAACGCGAGGTTGCCGAGATCTGACTGGTCGGGGACAGTAAGAATTGATTCTATCAGCGCAGTCTCGTCCCCATCGAAAGTCTTGGTGATTGATACACCGTTGCGAGTCAGACCGTTGAAGACGCCCGCGTCGACTTTTTGCCAGATCGCGTACTTGGCCTGACCATTGATGTCAATTAGTCCGAAATGATTCTCGGAGCCTTCTGGATCGTTCGTGTCTTTCCACTGCTCATCGAAGGCTTCGAAGAAGAAACAGGAGATGCCAGCTTCTTCCGTCCATGTTCGCATGGAGTCATAGAACAGTTTTGCTTTGTATTCATCAGCCGCCTGCGAGCCAGTGGCTCCATAGAGTGAAGCGGCAATTGATGCCCAGCCAGTTTCTCCGATGTGAATTGGCTTGTTTAGCCCGAGCGTCTTGATATAGGTCACTGTATTCTGATATTGCGACACGGCGTGAGCTTTAGCTCGTTCGATGGCTGCTTCTGCTTTCTCTTTTGCGGCCAGCCCGGATTCGCTGGACGGGGCAACCCAGAAAGCTGATTCGTAGTGAGTGTCGTGAAATGGGTAAGTGTGAAGTGAGACGAAATCCACCGCCGCAATCAAGCTTTCCAGATCGCTGTTTCGATAACTTGCGTCGCCGCCTCCCCATGATGCAAAGTTATCCGAACTGGTAACCCACACATCAGCAGGCAGCTTACCCGACGCCTTCAATCCTTGTAGATGGTTGACCCATTTTAGAATGACGGCCGGTTTTACAAAGTAACTGGTTGCCCAATGGACCATCGCTTCGTTGCCAACGGCGATCATTTTTACGGTCCTGGGATACTTATTTGCCAGTGCGACCGCCGCGTCGATCTCGGTGGTATTGTTCTCGACGTCTTCCGCATCGTGATTCGGAGCGTCGGTCCACGCGCCCTTGCAATCAATCCACGCTCCCAGCATGACGCACATCTCGAATTCGGGATCGTCATTGCGTAGCTCTTCGATGGCTGCCAGAAGATTAGCGGCATGCTGATACTGCTGAGTGTTGTAGGTCCGGAGAAGATTCACTCCCATCGCGGACAAAATCTTCATGTCCTCTTTGATCTGTTTTATCGTAGGGACATCGTCGCGAGTGGGCTTTCGATAGCCGCCGTACGAGAACGCGACGTAGTCGGGGTTTCCAAGAATGCCGTTGCCAGGGGCTGGCGTCTTTTCTTTTCGTGTCACGGACGCTGGATGCGTTGGTGTGCCCGGATCGGAGACATCGGGGCTCTGTCCGCAACCGCAAAGTACGGCGATCATGGTTGTCGTAATGACTGCGAAGCTGGAAGAAATATTTGTCCGCATTGTGTGTCTCTCTGGAATTAAGAGGCCGTTCTGACGTGGTGCATTAACAAAGCGTTGAGTCTTACGAGCGATGGCCGACAGATCGGCGAGTGCTGGCTGGCCACACCGTCGGGTCATCTTCACGCAGGATGATCTTCTGGCCTGCTGAGATATTCGTGAACTTCTGCGATTGACCGCCTGGCCATTGGACCAACAGTTCCTGAACAAGATCATCAGCACCAAGGCCAAAGACGACTTGTTTCTGATTCGATGATTGATAGCCATCGCCTGCTGTGAACTGCCGAACGATCTGGCGATTGTTGACGGTTGCCACAAGGCGAGCTGTTGTGGCGTCGCGGGAACTTCGAGTGCCGACGATCTGGACGGCGAGAAAGTTGCCCGTTTTCGCGGTCGTATTTTCCAGAAGCATGACAGGATCGTCCAGTCGCGAGATTGCGACTTCAGCACGACCATCGTTGTTCCAATCGATGATGGCCATGCTGCGGCTCAGCATTGATTGTTCGAACACGGTTCCTGACTGGTCGGCTGGTGACTGCGTGAAGTTTGCTTTGCCGGTGTTGCGGTAGTATTCCAACGGCATTCGATAGGGGATGTCTTTGTGCTCGAAGTTGTCGACGTGCCCGTTACCAACGATCAGATCTTCGAGGCCGTCGAGTTCACCGTCGATCGCTTGCGTGCCGAAACCAAGCATGCTGAGGCTCGGTTCGCGGATTCCCGACCGCTGTGAACTATCGCCGAAGATTTCACCTGGGAACTGTGTGTAGACGGTGTTCGACTCATTGAAAAAGTTGGTGACAAACAGGTCCCAGTTGCCATCGTCGTCAAAGTCGGATGACGCGATGCCCATGCATGCCTGAGCGCGGCCATCTCGATCGAATGCCAGACCGCGCGTCAGTGCGTCTTCCGAAAAGACCAGCTCGCCGGAAGTTGTCGTGTTTTGCGTAAAATAGAAGTTCGCTCGCCCGTCATTGGCAATGAAGATCGAAGGCGTTCCGCTGGCGGCAAAGTCCGCGATGAGGATTCCCAGACCGTCTCCTTCAGGAACGCGAATGCCGGCAGTTTCGGAGACATCTGCGAAAGAACCATTTCCCCGACCGCGGTAGACGAAGTCGTCGGCCGCCGTAAAACCAGCAGGGGCACAGGAGCGGGCCACACCATCTTCTTCACAGACACGGTCGAATACGTCTTCGTCGCTGAGAAACGTGACATCATAAATGTCGGGCACTGAGTCACCATTAAGGTCCGCGATAGCGACGCTGGTCGTCCAGTATTCATGACCAATTCCGGATTCCCGAGTGACGTCCTCAAACGTTCCGTCTCCGAGATTTAGATAGAGTTTGTTGCCGTCGATGTTTGCAACATATAGATCGGCGAAGCCGTCGTTGTTGACGTCGCCGGCCGCGAGGCCCTGCCCAAAACCAAAATCCTGCAGATGGGCGGCCGAACTAACATCGACGAATTGACGACCAGCCAGATTTCGGTACAGAGCATCGGTCGCCTGAGACTGCTGCTGAAAAGGAGGCAACGCTCCGGCCTGCGTAAAGTACAGGTCTGGCCAGTTATCATGATCGTAGTCCAGAACTCCAACACCGCCGCCCGTATATTCAAACATCAGGCGACCGTCAGTCGTGACGTCTTCCGCATTTTCGTATCTGAAGTTGATTCCTGCTGCGGTCGTAACGTCGCGAAATGAGGCCGGCGAAGAGTTGATCGACGAGCCGGGAGTTTTCGAACTACTGGCGGTTGGCGGGGACCAAATGATATGCGCAAAGCCGAGAGTCTTAGCTGGTAAAGAATGCGGAATCGGAAAGCTGGCAGTGTAAAGTAGTTTTTCCAGACGTTGCTGCATTGCCACGGGCCATGACTCGCGTGGGTGTTCGAACTTCGCCGCCACGGCCCAACCAATGGCTTCATGAAAGCGGCCAAGGGACTCGACGAGTTCTGCAGCTTCCTGCAACTTAGCTGATCGTGAGTCGCCCAGATAAACTTCGTTGGCCAGTGTGGCCAGCCGAGACAGGCTTTGCCCACGTTGGCGAAACGGCTCGGCATCATTCGGCCGTCCAAGGACGGAAAGTACATGTGCCATTTGATGGTTTGCTGCTGAGTGACTCGAGTTGATCACCAATAAGCGATAAAGGCAGGCAGCGGCCTGCTCGTGCAATTTTTCTTTCAGGCACCATTGTGAGCGGATAAACCAGATATCGGGAAAAACTTCGGCGGCGTCCGGCAGATTTGCATTCCATTCTGCGATCAGGGACTCGTCACTCTGACTGAGTAGGATTTTTCCAAGCCGGGCGTGTGCTTCGATCAATGTCGGAGAAGTTGCAATTGCCTTCCGAAGCAGTTCTTCAGCCCGCTCGAACTTACGATACGCGACGGCAACGCAAGCTGCTCCAAGCCAGCACTTTGGATCATCCGATTCGACGATCGCTGCCAGTTGCTCTTCAGATAGTTCTACAGTGCGATCCGTGTCGGCAAGATAGCACAGGCTTTGCAGATTTATGTCGCCCTGACTGATTCCGTGCAGGAGATGTGGGACAGATTCCCAGCGGCGTCCTTGAAGTCCGAGTGAGTCGGACAGGAGGTGATGAACTTGCTGACTTTCGTAGTCGATTGACAGCGCTCGGCGCAGCTGTTCCTCGGCAAGGCCGATTTGATGCTGGTGAATCATGACCGAGGCTGACGACAGGCGAGCGGCCAGACTTTCGGGACCGTCGTCGTCCACGTTTTTGAAGTGATCCAGCGCCGCGGACCGCTTTCCCAAGCGCAGAGCAGCTTCACCAGCGAGTAATCGAGATGATGCGCGGTCGTCGCCCAGTCGAATGGCTTCTTCAGCTGCAGTTAACGCTGCTTCAAAGTCTGATGTGTGCAGTGAAACCTGCGCGCGGCGCAGAAAAACTGCAGCTTTCGGGCGAGACTGCCACCATACCGCGGCACCGATTCCTAAACTCGCGATACTAAGCAGCACCACTACACGCTGCCAACCCGGCGGTTGTGAGTCATCTGGACTGTCAGGTGACGCGTGCTGATTCATCAGTAAAGTTCCTGGTGACATTGCTTGCGAACGGGAATCTACGCAGTCAGTGTCTGATTACAGTGGGATGTCTTTTGCGGAACACACAGTGCCCGGCCGAGTGGATGCGATACCCGAAGGCAGAGCCGGCCCCGGGTGTGAGATCGCTTTTTGAGCGATCGATGATTTCCACTCATGCGGATGTTAACTGGCTCGACCGACTCCGATTGCTATCAACAACGAGGCGAGTCCCATCCAGATCGCTCTGGCTACGCCCGCTGGTGCGACAGGTGTTGCTGTATTCACCAGCGGAACCGCGACGCCGACAATGATTGGATACAATCCCCCAGCGACACCCCCCATCGCTCCCGCGACGATGATCATCAGGATTACCTGTTTTGCGTCGATCGGCCGGCGACTGATGCCGCATCCCAGACCAACTCCAACTCCAATCAGTCCCCAGGTCATCCCATGCATCATCATAAATTGGTGTTCGGCATTTGAAGTCGCGCCAATCAAAGTCGTCGATACGGAAGCGTGGTACGAAACTGCCAGATTGCCTGCCAGAGCCCCCAATCCCGTGCCTGCAAGAATTCCGGCGACAGCACTGATGGCCGCTTTCGATCCTGCACGTTGAAGTAAGCCGTTTGACAGCGAAAGCATTCCCCCCAGAATGGCTCCGCAGACTCCCAGCCAAACCATTGCGTTACCTGTGTTGGCGGCGCGTTGTGCCGCACTCGCTGCCGCCCGTTCCGCTTCAGTAGGGCGTCCGCCCAAGCTCAGAACTTCTGGCGGTGTCGGGTACACGTTGCCAATGCCGGCAACAGTTGTGTAGCACACGGCAGTGGCCGCGATGGCTGCCAGAATCATCCCGAAGACCCGAATCGCCGGATGCAAGTCAGTAGCTGTCTTTGAGGATTCATCAACAGTTGCACTTTCTGTTGCCTCAGGAACCGGAGCATTCATCTTGACACTATTCCTCGACAATTCAGAGACAACGTCAGCCTCATGGAAAGGCATTGAGACGATTCACTGACCGGTTGGCACTAATGTCGGGCGAAACAGGGCCGTTCATTTGAGCAACGAAGCCGTTTAAGTGAAAGCAGTCGGAGAAACCCCGTGAATTGAGAGCCTCGCCGACTGCGACTTCCTGCTATCGGTGACCGGCGTATGGCCTAGAATTCGCCAACATCTTCACTGCCGGCTCTGGAGCCAAGCCCTTGATAAAGGGCCTGATCGATGTTTTCGCCGATGAAGCGGACAGCTCCGTCAGCAAGGCCCATGTGTGCACCACCAACGTGCCGACTGGATGCTGTCATGAGTGTATAGTTGCCATCCCAGCCATCGGTCACGCACGAGGCTTTATTTGGAGTGTTCGCCGTCTGCAGGCTGGAGAAGTAAGTTCGGCCGTCAGCCCAACGTCCTCCCGGATACTCCAGTGAAGCGAACGTGCCCGGAAGAAAGACGGAAGGATTTCCCGAATCGATCAGTGCGTTGCACTGGTCCACCATTGTCTGGATATTGCCAGCCGTAACTCCGCCACCGCTGCCATCATTCATTGCGCCGTTAAGTCCCATCCCGCCCACGACTTCGTTACGTGCTTCATTGCCCTGAGCTCGTTCGCCAATCATGATCGTGTTGCTTGTACCGTCGAGGATGTCGCGAATTTTTGCACCTTCGGCCACGCCAAAAATTCCATCAACTCGCGTTCCACCCCATGAGTAACGATCATTAATCTGTCGCATTCGATGATTGTATCGTCCAGTGCTGTATCGATAGTTGGCCTTTCCAGTGGCGCTTGGTGCAAGCGTATCAGATGGGCAGATCATCGATGGGAGGTTAATCCGCCAAGGTTGGTAGTTCGCATCCCATGGGTAGGTTAAATTGCCACCTGAAGCGTCTCGGTCGTTCGAAATCTGATCATATAGTCCAGGTTGATCGATGTATGGAAGAACGGCCACCGTGGAACTGATCAGCCAGCGGTTATTGAAGCTTCCATCTCCTGGTCCGTTGGACCAACCGCCCACGAACAGCGGCGGAAAGGTTGTGTAAACGTCATGGTAGTTGTGCAATCCCAAAGCCAACTGTTTCAGGTTTGCTTTGCATTGCGAGCGTCGAGCAGCTTCACGTGCCTGCTGTACAGCCGGCAGCAGAAGTGCGACCAGAATTGCGATGATGGCGATA
>CALGTK010000432.1 GCA_937904325.1 uncultured Planctomyces sp. | reverse complement strand
TGCAAGCACGGCGACGAGAGTCGTCACAAATAAGGCGAGCTGTTCTTTGCCGATGCGGTAAGCGTGAATGAGCTCAGGCAGGTGCGAGAGTCGATAGTCGGTATAGACGGACCGCGCGTTTTATGCGTGTACTGACTTGTCGTCTTCGGAATCATCATCGTCGTCGCCGGCGTCTGAATCTGTGTCGGCGGCCGCAGTCGGCGTGTTTACGCTGTCGACATTTACGGTTTCGGCTGCGGAAAGAAAACTCCTCACCAACCTGGTTTGGTGAGGAGTTTGAATCGCAAGGATTATCCGTATTCTCTATAGAAGGAGACAGCTCAAAGGTGGGCGTCTCAGCTCGGACGATAGCGCCTCGTCTTTACCGGAGACGAAGCCCGACCCGCACGACGTCCAACTGCTGTGCGGGCCGAGTCAGTTCGTAGTTCGCGAATTATCGCAGCGGGAAGAGGCTGTGACGGGCTGCTTCCGGTGGTGCCGGAGCAACGGCCGGTGGTGCTGCTTCTTTGGGAGGAGCAGCCGGAGCCGAAGCTTTCGGTGCAACTTTTGGAGCGGCACAGGCTGGCTTGCAACCAGCTCCGCCGCAGACATCGTTGCTGCAGGTTACCCATTCGCAAACGCACTTCTCGCCGACTTTCTTTGACGACTTCTTTGGAACCTTGATGCACTTGGTGGTCGCGCAGTTGCTCATGCCAAGGGCCGCTCGCAGGCCAGACAGAAGTCCGCCAGAATTGGATGAGTTGCCACATCCGGCTCCGCATCGACCGGCTGGAGTACAGCCTCCGCCAGAGGCACATTTGCCGGTGGTTCCGCAGGCTCCTTTGGCTCCGCAATTACCGTCTATTCCGCAGACGCCGTCGCACGGGCTGGGGTCCCACGGAAAGCGAGTCGGCGGGATGCAGATCGTTTTCGTTTCGATGTTGTAACAGGTTTTTGTGATGTCGACTCTTTTTACAACCGGCTTGCAGCCAGGCAGACAGTTTCGGTCGGGGCTGCAGCCAGCCGGCTTGCAGCAGTGGTCGGCCATCGCGACCGACGACATGGTTATGCTGACCACAGCCAGCGTCACTAGTGTTCTCATCGGGATTTCTCCACGAAGGTGTTAGTTGGTAGATGACGAGGGCGGAGCAGATGACTTCGCTGACCGTGCCGGTACAGCCGAGTTGTCTGTTTTCTTTCTCTACCCAACGTGATGTCGTGTCAGGAAAGATTCCGGATCCTAGAAGTCGACTGCGAACCGAGCTCCGATGATGTCGTAACTGCCTGTCGTAGTGCCTGGCAGTCCGGCTGCTCGATCCTGAACGCGTCCGTTGACGTAGTTGAACTGGAGTTTCGCATGAGCGTTCCAGTGCCAGTTCAGCGCTAACGTGATGCTGTCTGCATCACCGCCTGCGACGCCAGCGTCATTGAAGTCAGCATACGAATATCGGACACCCACGTTCCACGCTCCCCAGCCGCCGTCTACACAGTCATCACAAGTGTTGACGAGGAAGAAGTTCTGGAACGGTTTCACCCGACCAATGGTGCCTCTCTTGCGACTCCAGGGAATGTGTTCGCCGGTCAGGAAGTATGACCAGTAGACGTAGCCGCCATGCAAATGAACATCGCTGCCGCCCGTTCGCTCCAACCACAGATTCTGCCATTCAGCGACGATCTGTGTCGGTCCAAGATTGACGACACCTTCAAGGCCGAGCAGGCCGTAATTATCAGCTCCTGCGATTCGGCCAGTGTTAAGCCAACGTTGTGAAGTTCTGGCTTCTGGTCGAGTTCGGAATCGAGCTTCGTTGTTGCTGGTTGGTCCGCCTGTGCCATCCGGGCTGGCGTACGTGCCAGACGCTGCCCAGTGAGCGTAACTGCGACCGTCGCTGCATTCATCGTACCACGCGGTGTTGGCGAGGCGACCGGCGAGTTCGAGCTGGTAGTGGTCACCCACGTACTGTCCGTCGGGGTGAGCCTTTTCCATGTTGTACACACCGTATCGCCAGTTCCAAGCCTGATCGTCGCTCAGGCCGTATGAAGCCACCCCGATGCGTCGAGCGTCTTCGTTAAACGATTCGATCACGAATGGTCTTTCCAGAAAGACGTTGTAACGCGAGCTGTTCAGATGATCGAGACCGTAAGGCCGCTTCTGGTTACCGATCAGGAGCGTGTGCAGCCATGGCAGATCTTTGAAGCCGATATAGAGGTCGCGGAATTCGGGATCGTCAACGCCGGCGAATTCAAGCTGTGCGACGTACAGCATGTTGTCTTTGATGTCACCAGAAACTCCGAGTCGCATGCGACGAGTCGTGAATCGGTCCTGGGGATTCTGTGGATTGAACGGAGCCCCCGAACCTTCGAACTGCTCTGTACCGGCATCGGTTTCGGGGAATGCCCAATAGTCCAGGTGAATTCGGCCTTCGATCTTGATGTTCGAAACGGTGCTCTTGGACTTCTCGAGGATGACTCCGTTTTCCAGCGTGTCGCTGTTTTTTTTGTCGGCGGCGTCCAGATTGACCCACTTGTTTTCGAGAGTCTGCAACCGCTCGATGATCGGGTCATTATCCAGTGTAGAAGACGACGCTCGTCGCATTACTGCCTGCCCGCCACTACCGGTAGCCAATGATGCGGGAACATCGAACTCCTGAGGTGCGGCAGGTGCTTTCGGCGCCTGCTCAAGCTGTTTGATCCTCTTTTCCGCAGCGTCCAGGCGTTGGATGAGGGCACTGAGATCCTCGGATTTCACAGTGACCTCTTCGGCCAGTGTCGATCCAGCGGCTCCCAGACCGACGGCCGTCGCAATTGCGGCCGTTGTCAGTCGTTTAAAGAGCATTCTGTCGTTCCTTCAGTTTGAGCGAGGGTTCGCGGTCTGTGCGATCCTGATGCTGGACCGTTCTTTAACACCGTTGGCCGTGGAATCGTCATGATCGACTGCCCAGGAATGTTAAGATTACGTGTGCGGCGTGGATGGACGGCATCACCTGGCATTGGTGTTCCGATTGGAGAAGCTGTACCGGTCGTCCGGCCGTCGGCCGGATGCAGGACCGGCAGTTTGGCCGCGAATTTCGAGAAATTCAGCGTAAGAAGTCGGTCTGGTTGGCCAGTTGAGCTTGACGGTTGGGCTGACTTTGACGGCAGTCGCTGTCCGAGAGCCCGTTCGCGTGTTTATTGGGACCGGCGAATTTCGTTCATGCGGCCGAGTTCCCAATTCCTGACCAGGTCCAGGCACTGGCGAGTGAGCCAGAGCACTGAGTATTTCCCTTTTGCGCCACTTGCGCATTCCTGCGGCGGAATTCAACCACAAAGAATCGCAGAAGTCGCAATGGAAGTTTTGGCTACGCTTGCACAGTAGCCGGCTGAGGTTGCTTCACCAGTGCGTAAACGCACGGCACCACGAATAACGTCAGGACTGTGGAAGCAACCATTCCGCCGATCACCGCTCGGGCGAGAGGGATCATTGCCTCGCCACCGGGAGCCAGGTGCACGGCCAAGGGAGCCATTGAAGCGACCAACGTCAGCGAGGTCATCAGGATTGGTCGCAGACGGATTTCGGCAGACTTGAGCGCGGCATCGCGTGGAGACATGCCTTGCGCGAGGAGCTGGTTGGCGAAGTCAACCAGCAGGATTGAGTTGTTGACGACGACGCCGATCATCATCAGCGTCCCCATCAGCGACTGAATGTTGAGCGTCGTTTGCGTCGCGTAGAGCATGACCAGAACGCCGGCCAGTCCCAGCGGAACGGCCAGGATAATGATCAACGGGTCAACAAATGATTTGAACTGCGCGAGCATGACCAGGTAGACAAGAATGGCGGCTACGACCAGGCCCGTGCCCAGCATCTGCATGCCTTCTTTCATGGTAGCGACCGGGCCTCGGACAGTAACAGTAACGCCATTTTCAAACTCGATGCCGGACAGAACTCGTTCGACGTCTGCGGCAACTCCGCCGACATCCCGGCCATCCACGTTGACATAGACATCGTTTACCCGGGCGATGTTGTAGTGAGCGATTTCGCCGGGGATGTTGACTCGACGAACGGTGGCGATGTTCGAAAGAGGGATCGTGACCGGCCCGTCCTTCGCATTCAGCGAGAGCGGAATGTTGCGGATTTCGTCCAGCGATTCGATTTCGTTAGATTCGTACTGCACACCGATGAAGAAATCGACGCCGGTCTTCGGGTCGACCCAGATGGTCGGTGCAAAGCCGACACTCGACCCCAGGCAGGTCAGAATTGTCTGAGCAACCTCTTCCTGATCGAGGCCCAGGTACTTCGCCCGGACGCGGTCCACCTGAATATCGAGCTGCGGATAATCCAGTGACTGAGCGATCTGCACGTCCGATGCACCGTCGATGGGAGTCAGTTTTTCGACCAGCATCTCGGCGACTTCCCGGCACTTCTCGACCGTTCCGGCGGAAACCTGGACGTTGATTGGCGAAGGAACTCCTTCGTTCAGAGCCATGTTGACCAGACTGCCATTCACGAACAGAAACTGATCCTCGGGATACTCATCGTGAAGTTTTGCACGGAGCCGGCGAACGTACTCGGCACTGCTGACTGTTCGGTCTTCTGAATTCAGATTTACAATCAGATAGGCCGTGTCCGGTCCCGAGTTGGAGCTGAGGATCGTTGAGAACCCCGCTCCTTTTCCGACGGGCAGGCCGATGTTCGAGATGATCGTTTTGATGTTTTTTTTTCCAACGACGTCCTGAATCGTGCCTTCGATTCTGGCGACGAGAGCTTCGGTATCTTCCAGTCGTGTGCCGGGGCGTGTTTTCAGTCGCAGTTCGAACGTTCCCGCATCGACTTGGGGAAACAGCTCGCTGCCGATGCCCGGCAACAGGAGTGCCGCCCCGGCGACAAGCGCGACGGACGTCACCACAACCAGACGTCGAATGGCCAGAGCCGAGTTCAGCAGGTGGCCATAAAGGGTTGATGGTTGAGAGTTGAGAGTTGATTGTTGATTGGCTTCGGCACTTTCAATATCTATTGATCGACGACTGACTTTCGTTCTGACGAATCGTGCACAGAACGCAGGGACGACGGTCATCGCCACGAAGTAGCTCGCTCCGATGGTGAATGTGGCGGCGACGGACAATGGTTCGAAGAGGTAACGAATCATCCCGCTGAGGAATATGGCTGGAATGAAGACGGCCAGCGTGGTGATCGTGCCGGCAAGAATCGGAGTCGCAACTTCGACCGCACCGTCTCGAGCGGCGTCAGCACGAGACTTGTCCATCTGCATATGGCGGATCACGTTTTCAACGACCACGATCCCAGCGTCGACGACCGTTCCGATTGCCAGGGCGATACCGCCAAGCGTCATCACGTTGACTGTATTGCCGGTAAAGCAGAATCCTAAGCCACCAATCAGCATGGACAGCAGAATGGTTCCAATGATCGCGACTGTCGGCAGAAGCTGCCTCAAAAATACAAAGACAACAAGGGTGACGAGAATTGCTCCGAGACCGACCTCGTAGATAAGGTTCTGCATGGCGTTGCGAATGTAGCTCGACTGATCATTAACGAGCGTGACGTTCGCGGCTTCCGGAACCTGTCCGAGCGCCTTCATCTTCGGGATTTCTTCCGCGATACCTTCGTAAATTCGGTCGACGACGTCGATCGTGTTTTCGCCTGGTTCTCTCAACAGCGGGCAGTAAACGCTGCGTTCTCCATTGACTCGAACGATGTTGTACTGAATGGCCGAGTCGATCTTTGCGTAGCCGACGTCGCGGATGAAAATCATGTTTCCGTTTCGCTCGACGATCGGAATGTTATCGATGTCGTCGGTGGTCGGCAGCGTGTTGAGAGGGTGGAGCTGGTATTCGGTGTTGTCGAGTTTCGCCGTCCCGGAAGCCAGCACGAGATTGGACTTTCGCAGAGCGTGAACCACGTCGCGGGCGCTTAGCGAGTACGCTCGCAGTTTGCTGGGGTCGACGTACACCATCATCTGCTTGAACTTACCGCCGAACGGGTGCGGAATCTGCACACCCTTCAAACCACCCATGCGGTTACGAACTGCGTAATAGCCGATCGAGTACAGGTCGATTTCGCTCAGGCCTTCGCCGCTGATCGCAGCCAGAACGACCGGCATGTTCGCTGGTTCGCTGCGCAGCGTGAATGGCCATTCGATGCCCGGCGGCAAGTGAAACATGTCGCTGGCTTCAAGATTGACGATGTCGTTCATCGCCGAGCTGGGGTTGGTCCCCGGCTGAAAGAAGATCTTGATGACTGCCGCGCCCGGAACGGTTCGCGATTCCTGATGCTCAATCCGCCCGGCCAGAGTCAGAGCACGTTCGACGCGGGACGAAACGCTTTTCTCCATGTCCTGAGTTGGCAGTCCCGGATACGAGAAGAAACTGACGATCACCGGCTTCTGAAAGTCCGGAAGAATGTCGATCGGAGTCGCCGGAATGATGGCTCCACCGAGTAAACACAGAGCAATCGTGAGGGCGAGAACGGCGAAAGGGTTTCGTAAAGCAAACTTGATGAGGTGCATGTCGTCGCGCCAGCTTCTGGAAGTACATAGTGATTAGGGCAGCAAACATCCGTGAGGGAGTTGAATCCGTTCGAGCGGCCTGGAGATGGCTGGACCGGACTGTTCGGAGTCAGCTTCCTTCCACTCTGACTTTCTGACCGTCCTTGAAGCGGCCGATTCGGCCGGCGGTGATCTTTGCAGTTTCGTCGATGCCGCTGAGAATCTGAATCTGCCTGCCGTCGTCGTGGCCGGTGCGGACGGGCACGATTCGCACAGCTCCGTCCTCAACGACGTACACGCTGCTGTTGCCGGTTTTGTCGAACTGAACGGCGGTCGCCGCAATCATCAAGGCATCGGGAGTTTGCTGAAGCGTGACCGTGGCTTCTCCGTACATGCCTGGGATCAGAAGTCCCTCGTTATTGTCCATGTCAACTTCGACATGCATCGTGCGAGTGCTTTCGTCCAGCCTTCTGGACATTCGACTTATCTTGCCTTCGAATTCTCGATCTGGCAGTGATCGTAGCGTCAGAGAAACGGCATTTCCGACGCGGGTCAGCGGAGCTTCCATTTCCGGAATGGCGATGCGAAGTCGAACCTGGTCGACCTGAGCGATTTCGAAGAGTGGCTCGCGCGAAGGTTCGGAAGCGTCCTGGATGTTGCGAACCAGATCGCCAGGGTCAACATGCCGTTGCGTGACGACTCCCTTGAATGGAGCTTTCAAAATTGCGTATTGCATCATCGTGGCCAGTTCTTCCAGCTCTTTGCGGACGACGTCTGTCTGAGCGGCGGCGGCCTTAACGGCGGCTTCGGCGACAGCAGCTTTTTCCCTGGCCACGGTCACGGCTGCGACGGTTGATTGCAGAGCGGCCTGCACCGCAGCCTTCGCAGACGTCGATGCTTCCAGCTGCTGTCTGGCTTCGTCGAGAAGTCGTCCAGCAACGGCTTTCTGCTCGACCAGTTGAGTGACTCGGTTGAACTCAGATGTGTCAGCATTCAGTTGAGCGTCTGTTTGCGCGACTTCAGCAGCGGCTTGTGACTGGTGAGCCTGTGCTGCCTGCACGTCGGCCTGGGCGAGATTGACTCCGGCGGCGGCGCTTTGCTGCCTGGCCTCAAGGCTTCGGATTTCCGCCTGTTTTCGCTCGTAGGAAATCTGCAGTTCCGGCACGCTGATCACGCCCAGAACGTCGCCTTTTTTGACGGTCTGCCCGATGTCGACATTCAGCTCAGACAGGTAGCCAGCGACTTTGGCATGAATCTTTGCCTGATGGTAAGCATGAATCGTCGCAGGCTGAGTAGTCGTTCGCTCGATGGTTGTTCGCTCCGCCGCGACAAGCCGAACTGTCGGCGTGTTGTCGACAGTTCGGCTTGTCTTGACTGGCGATTCGGCGCGATTGCAACCGCTGAGCGACATCGAAAATCCAGTGGCAGTGAGCAGCGTTGCGAAATAAATCAGTCGGTCACATTTCCGCATGAGGGATCACTCCGGGCAGTGGCGGTGGTCGACACCGTGAAAAAGGGAAAAGTGCGAAGAGTTTGACGCTGAATTTACTGGCGTTTGAGTGGCAGCCGTGCCGGTCGAAGCGCGAGGCGGATCAGTCTAACTCCCGACAGACACACGTGAAACGTCGACGCTATCTTATTTGGAAGGTCGGACAGGACGACTCCCGGTTTGTCACAGACTCGGGATCTGCCGTTAGATCACGCAGAAACCGTACGAACGTCAGAATCGTTGAACTTTGCCAACTCCGGATGACGATCTGGGTCAATAGCGTGCCGTCTTTTCGCATTTGCCGAGGATCTCGCGCAAATTCCAGGGATGTGGGGGGGGGAGAATTGCTCAATGGGTGTGCATTCTGATCGTGAGGGCCGCCAGGTTCGCTGGCGACAACTTTTTTTAACAGGTGCCGTTGTGTTGCCGGTTGGCTGTGCGAGTGTCGGTCCTCAAACCATTCTCACCGAGTCGAAGCAACGGGAAACGCCGGTCGCCATTCGCAAGTTCACTGCGCAGAACGCGACGCCAGCATCCGCTCCTATTCTGATGGCCAGCGCAGTTTCGCATCAGGTCGACCTTTCAAGAGTTTCGCCGGTGGCGGCTACGGCGGTGTCGGGAATTCCCGGCGCAGTGTTTACCGATGCAGTTTCTTCCACTGCTCCTTCGTCGAGTGAGTCCGAGCCTGGACTTCTCGCGGACAACGTGGCAACTACGATTTCATCGGCTGCCGGGCAGGAAGTGGTCGCGGCCGACGGTTCCCGTTACGTGTTGACGCCGATCAACTTTGTCCCGACGCCTGTTCCAGCACCTGCGGCAGAGGCGTCTGATTCAGTCGGCCAGGCTGGTTCATCTGTCGAAACTGGCGACGAGGAGTTCATCGATCCTCAGAAACTGGACCTGTCGACAGCTTTGCAATTGGTGGCTGGCCAGAACCCTCAAGTCGCGTTCGCTCATCAGCGAATCGCCGAAGCCTCCGCACGTCTTGACGCGGCTGAAGCTTTGTGGCTGCCGACAATTCGCGCAGGGATCAGTCTCAATCGTCACGAGGGAACGCTTCAGAATTCAAACGGTCAGATTGTCGACGTCAGCCGAAACTCACTCCAGGGCGGCTTCGGAAATCGGGCGGTGGGTGCGGGGACGAATCAGACGCCTGGTCTATCGGCTGAATTTCACCTCAGCGATGCCGTGTTCGCTCCGCGGATCGCCGAACGGAATCTGGAAGCCAGCAACTTCGAATCCTGGAGCACGTACCACGATCAGATGCTCAGAGCGTCGACCGCCTATCTGGAGCTGCTGCGTGCTCACCAGGAAAAAGCGATTGCAACCGAAACTCGTAACAACGCTGGCGAACTGGTGCGTCTGACGACTTCCTTCGCGAAGACCGGGCAGGGTGCCCAGGCAGACGCTGACCGGGCAGCGACTGAACTGGCCATTCGGCGGAATGACGTTGCGCGAGCGGACGAGGCTGTCCAGGTTGCTGCTGCACGTCTGGCTGAGGTTCTGCATCTGGATGCTCCTGTGCGCGTTGTGCCGGTCGAACAGCAGGTGGCTCCCATCGAACTTGTTTCGATGGAGCCGACGGTTCAGCAGATGGTTTCGATCGGGTTGTCGTCCCGGCCGGAAGTTGGAGAGCGCAGCCAACTGGTTGCCGCCGCCTGCGAACGACTGAAGCGCGAACAGTACGCTCCGTTACTGCCGAGCGTGCTGCTCGGTATGAGCTACGGCGGCTTCGGCGGTGGGCTGGGAGACAACATCAGCAATTTTGATGACCGTTTCGATGTCGATGTTTCCGCTGTGTGGGAGTTACGAAATCTCGGACGAGGTGACGTCGCTGCTCAGGAAGTCGCACAGGCTCAGATCGAACAGGCTCGCTACCGCGAAATCGAAACGCTGGATCGGATCTCGCGAGAGATTGTCGAATCACGCAGCCAGACGCGATCAAGACATCGACAGATCGAGACCGCTCAGTCTGCCGTGAAAGCTGCTCAACAGTCGTACGCTCGAAACCGCCAGCGAATTAACGAAGGACAGGGCCTGCCGATCGAGTTTCTGCAGTCACTGCAGGCTTTGGACCAGGCCCAGCGCGAATATCTACGATCGGTCAGTGACTACAACGTCGCGCAGTTCAGGCTGCACCACGCCCTCGGCTGGCCCTCGGACGCATCCGGCGTAACGCCTGCAAGCAAGTAGGTGGATCGGCCAACTAATCGGTCGAGCATGCATGCGTCGAAGTTCGAAATTTCTGCGAGTTAATGAAACGTGTCATGCCCGGGCAGGCGGGTATCCCGTTTCTGCGCACAGCGGCAATGTGGTTCGCTGGGTTCCCGCCTGCGCGGGAATGACGAAACGTGTTCCTTCGCAAGTGGAACGGGAACTTTCGTCGGACGTACCTCAACGATCGCCGATTGGTTGCCGGTTTCGATGGCGAATCGCGACGACGGCTGGTCGAGGCGGCAATTGAGGATCGAAGTTCGGCCAGCGAGTGGACGGCTTTTCAAAGTCCGAGCCTTCTTCTTCGCCAGGATGCTGAACCGAGACGAACAGTGATCGATCGTCCGGAGTCAGGCAGACGCCGCTGAGTTCGCTGCCTCGCGGTCCCTGAAAAAAGAGCTTTGTACAGGCTCGATTCTGGCCATCGGTTTCGCAGACGTAAATGCCGTCCGCGGTGTCGGCTGATTCCCCCGCTCCGTCCGTCGTCATCCAGAGTCGGCCTCGGCTGTCGAATGCGGCGTTGTCCGGGCGGGAAACCCAGCCGTCGTCGGAAACTTCGTCGTGACAGACCGCGTCGCCGTGCTCACTTTTCGGGTCACCGCCTCGCAGAAAAACATTCCACTGAAAAGTGTCAGCGGCGTGGTCGAAGCCGGATTCCGTTTTCTTTGGAATCAGCTCCAGAACGTGGCCGTGCGTGTTGTGTGGGCGAGGGTTGGCGGCTTCCGTCTGATCGGCCGAGCGTTTCGAATTGTTCGAAAGGATGACGTACACGCAGCCGTTGACGGCTGACGGTTCGACGTCCTCGGGACGGTCCATCGGAGTCGCTCCCAGCAGGTCTGCCGCTCGGCGAGTTTCAATCAGAACGTCGGCCTGGCTTTCGAAACCGTTTTCTTTAGTCAGCGGTCCCGTTCCGAAAACGAGCGGCAGCCAGGAAACGGTGCCAGCATCATTAAACTTCGCGACGGACAGTGTGCCATCGTCGAGCAGGTTACGATTCGCTCGTGGTTTGTCTGGATTGAAAGCTCGGCGAGTCACAAAGCGATAGACATATTCGAACCGCTCGTCGTCTCCGCAGTAAACGACGACCCGGCCGTCATGGTTGGTGATGATGCCCGCGCCTTCGTGTTTGCAGCGGCCCAGAGCTGTGCGTTTGACGGGTCGGCTTCTGGAGTTCATCGGGTCGAATTCGACCACCCAGCCAAAGCGGTTGGGCTCGTTGGGTTCCTGCTCGATGTCGAATCGTGGAAAGTGCTTTGCCCAGGCAGGGCTGAAACGGCTCGGTCCGTCGATGCCATATCGCTTGTGATTTTCAGCTTCGGGTGTGGTATCGGCAGAGCCGCTGAAAGTCGCGTTAAAGTTCTCTTCGCAAATCAGCATCGTGCCCCAGGGAGTCACTCCGCCGCCACAGTTGTTCAGTGTGCCGACGACGTTTCGTCCGGTTGGATCTTCCGACGTTCGAAGTCGTGGATGCCCCGCTGCTGGGCCACTGATCCGAATGGGCGTTGCGAGGGCTGTCAGTCGGCGGTTGAGTCGACCGTTCTGGTCGATCTTCCAGTCGCCGTTTGGTTGTCGCGCGACTTCGATCACCGAGTGCCCCATCGCTGCCATTTCGGCTTCGATGATTTCTTTTGGCAGAGCCACCAGGTCGTCGCGAGTCTTCAGACCGGGAAACATCAGGTTCGTGTCGGTGTACTCGTGGTTGACGCAGAGTAGTCCGCGTTCGACGTTGGGATCAGCAGAGGGCAGGGGGATGAACGCGATGTAGTCGCAGTTGTAGCCAAACTGCTTCGACTGTGAGTCGCCCGTCTGGTTGTGAACGTCCAGCGGCTTCGCGCCGGGAAGGATCGGGTCTCCCCAGGCGGCGATGACCTGCCAGTCGTACCCGTCTGCGACTCGGGAGGTTTCGTCGAATCCTCGGGCAAGCTCCTCGAACGTCAGGCCCGTTTGGCCGAAGCTCGCCGCAGCCTTTGATGACGAGCGATCCGCATTGAGTCCCAGCGTCGTCACTCCGATCCAGCCGGCAAGCTGCTTCAATGAGTTCCTGCGAGTGATAGCCCGGTCGAGGATCGTGGCGAAGTCGGGCTCGGACGACGAGTTCGAAACGTGATCTTCTTCGTAGTAACACAATGATTCGGAGTCAGGCACGATGAGCAGACCTTATGTCTCAAAGCGTCGGATAAGACGGGACTCTGAAGGAATTGCCGGGCAGAGTTTCTCAGTTGGAAACGAGCAGCCAGATACCAGCGAGCAGACAAGGGACAAGCAGCACGAGCGTCGGCATTGCTGCCTGAGCGTCGCGTTCTGCCGTAGCGATTCGCTCGGCAATCGTGTCTCCGAATGTCGCTGCTGTGGTGTCGTCGTGACAGAGGTCAGTGCTCATAGGTTCCTACCACCGAGTTAAAAGGTTGCTCCCATTTCATCGGCGGGAAGGATCACGTCCTGTCGCGAGTAACTCGCGAGGTTTGTGTTAAGAATCGGTGAAGTTTTGGGCGGCTGTTTTGGGGGGTGATGGATTGGCGGTAAGTTGAGTTTTAGTAGTGAGTTACGTGTTGAGTGGTCGGGTTGTGGCGCGGCAGAGAAGAATGTTAAGAGGAGAGTTCGCTTCACATTCGCGAGCCGATTCGTCGGAGCTGGTGGAAGGTATCGTGTTTGCCGATGAGGGAAGTTCATCAAAGGCGCTCGGCTCAAATCATGGTTTTGCGTTGTGGAGCATGAAAGCCCCCCTCTCCCCCGCCGAACAGTGTCAACTTTGGAGTGAGACTGGCCAGCGGGGGAGAGGGCTGGGGTGAGGGGGTGCGATAGCCCAAGACTGGTGGACACCGTGAGGATCAAGAAGAATCCTCTCCCCCAAATTGCTGAGTTTTAATCAGGTTTCCACCTCGATTTTGGGGGAGAGGGGACTTGTCATCGTGAAGACATTTCAATGCCGAACAACGTTGGAAGCCTGCCGGGTTATTCGTCAGATGACCCGGTCGTGACTCTGCCTCGGTAAATGAAGATCAGCCAGACGATGCAGATTCCGGAAATCGTAAAAGCGAGGCCGCGGCCGGAAAGTGTCGCAGTCAGTGGAATCAGAAGAATCGCTGAAAGGGCTTCGGTGAGTGGCTTCACCCAGCCTCCGTTCAGAGCGATTACCTGGCGACGCATCGTCGGACCAAGTGGCCAGTACAGTATGTTAAGAGCGGTGTCAGTCAGGCCTCTTCGAAGGACGTCGCAGCCTCTGGCGACGGTCAGGCACCAGAACATGGCCGTCGGTTTGACGACTAAGAAAACGGCCGAAAGAACGACGGTCAATGAACCGGGAAACGCCGCGAGTCCGGCCTGAATGCCGAGGCGCGTCAGCACTCGCGAGGTTCCAAAGAGTTGCAGACATCCTGTCAGCATGGCCGTGGACGCGTAGAACACTCCGAAGAAACTCGCCAGATCATCTTCGGACGAGTAGTACGCGCTGGCCTTGGATTTCCATTCGAACTCGATCAGCAGAACGACGATCGTTTTCAGAATGACCAGCACAGCCAGATACCTTGCCAGTGGAACCTGCTTGAGAATTTGAGCAGGGGTGAGAATTTCATCATCGTCCAGCGTTTTGCCGGAGATGGTGTGTTCGCTCGGCGTGGCTGGCGGTTTGCCGGAAGCCAGGTCTCGATATCGGCAACGCAGAGCAACGAAGCCGGCCAGAGCGTCCATCACCACGATCATGTAGAGGACACTGATCGCTCCGAATCTGGATGCCACCCATCCAGTCGCCGCTCCCAGAACAACGCCGGCCAGTGTCGAGCCGGAACTGGCAACGCCAGAAACTCGAGCTGGAGCTTCGCTGCGAAACAGCTCGTTCAGCAGCGTTGCGAACTGGATCGAGCCAAGTGCTCCTCGCAGTTCAGCAAGCAGATAAAGGGCCGCCGGAATTCCGATCGTCCGATCGTCGGTTTTAAGCATGAAAGCGAGAGCCAGCGTCACCATTGCCAGCAGAAGGTGCGTGGTGAAGATGACTCGCCGCAAAGAAAGTCGAGCCAGAATACGAGCGTAAAGAGCTGTAACAATGGCCACGCCGCTGGCCGAAACCAGAATCATGGCCGGCAGCCGCTCGATGCCGATGCGCGAGAGGAAGACAGCATCAGCGTCGGAACGAGCGCCGACATACGCGCCCGTCATGCCGAACGAAAACAGAAATAACAGCCCGGTCCGGACCTGCCGATCCGGCGGTACTCGCAGCAGTTTTTTGATGCGGTGGCTGAGCATCTTTGCTCTTAAGTCGCTGAGGCGTTTCGCTGGTCAGTGGGTGATCGATACAGCTTTCATCCGGTGTGGCGGCCTCAGAACCGAAACTGGGTATGGTAAAGAAGCAGTCATGGCACGGTCGAAAGCCGACAGTGCTGCTGTTTTCGAGTGCTGGGTCCTCGACTTTAAGCAAACCGCAGGCAGAGAAAATGATTGCGCAACAGTTGAGAATTGATTTCCGCATTCCACTTACTCTTTGTCCGAGCATAAACGTCGATGTTCAAGCGAGAGGCAGAGAGCAGCACGACACCCAAGATCGATGAGTCAGGTTTATCGGTAATTCCGACTGGGTCAGTTAAGCAGAACCCGGTGACGCAACATCAACGTTGTTAACTGATCGCTTATGGATTGCATATGCTCAATTCGCTTTCTAAACCGGCACTCAGCGACGGTTGATTGACTTTAACAGTTCGCTTTAATCGGGAAATCTTTGCCAGGCTTCCACGGCTGCGTGACCGGCAGTCTTGCCCGGCTCTGCGTTGTCCTGAACGGGTTGGGGTGAATATACCGTCCGTGCCGATGCCTCGGGATTTGCAGTCAACCTTCGCTGCGAACTTGCCGAAACCGTCTCGGAAGCTCCATTCTCTTCTTCGAAAGCATGCCCCATGCGACTGTTTCTGTCTGCCTTGTGTCTGCTCTTGTTAAGTCCGGCGAATTCGTTTGGCCAGGATCCTATTCAGTCAGTGCTCGACGATTTTCCCTCGCGTTTGAAATGGTGGGACTCAGCTTCGGACTGCAACGAGTGCCGCAGCGGGGGCTGTTCCGAGAATGGACAAGATGGCTGCGCGGGAACTCGGAGCGAAGGTTGTTTTCCGGCCGAGTCAACCAGTCCTTCGAAGGGGATCTCGCTCTGGGAAGGCAGTTCGTTCGACATCGGCGGCAGCTACCGCGTCCGCTACCACAACGAACACAATATGCGGGGAGCCGGACTCACCGGTCTCGATGACGAGTACGTCTTGCACCAGGTGCGGTTGTGGCTGACCGGAAAGCTGAACGACCGCCTGGGCATACGGGTCGAAATGATCGATGCTTCCAGCGTGGGCGAGACCTTTGCTCCGCGAAGCAACGAAGTAGACCGGTTCGATCTTTATCAGGCATATGTCGATGCGCTGCTGGTGGACGGCGAAGGCACGCTGACCGCCCGGCTTGGCCGGCAGGAGTTTGCACTGGGTGTCGCCCGATTGATTCAGGCTCCCAACTGGGCCAACCGAAGACGAAACCGCGACGGCGTTCGTTTCATGTGGCGAGATCCCGACTGGGACATCGACGCCTTCTGGACCAGGCCGGTTCTTCGCAACTCTTCTAATTTTACAAAGTTCGATAACACCAATCAAAACCAGCAGCAGTACGGCATTTACACGACGTACAAGTCGCTCGAAGAACAAAAACTGGAGTTGTACTGGCTTGCCTTTGACATCGACAACGCCTCAGGAACTGACGGGGCGAAGTACGACACAATCGGCTCACGCTGGTACGGCAACAGAGACAGCTGGCTGTACGAAGTCGAAGGTGGCTATCAGTTTGGCCGGAACCCGGATGGCACAGTCCACAACGCCGGTTTCGTGGTCAGCGGCATTGGCAAAAAGTTCGAAGACGTCTGCTGGAAACCGGAAGCCTGGTTGTACTACGACTTCGGGTCCGGTTCGAGTACGGCTGGCAACGGCTTTCACTACTACACGCCGGCTGTCCACAGCTACCTCGGGTGGATGGACTTGTTCAGCCGCCAGAACATCCAGGACTTCAACGCGAGGATAAAATTCAAGCCGGCTGAGACGCTGACCTTCACCATCTGGGCTCACTATTTTCTGCTGGCGAATGACCGCGACATCGTCTACACGCGCGCGAATCGTCCCTTCGCAGGCGCGACAGCAGGCACTGCGGGAGATCGCGAAATTGGCCAGGAATTGGATTTTCAGCTCACCTGGCAGTGTAACAAACAGACACAAATCCGTGTCGCCTACTCGCACTTCTTTGCCGGTCGCTACTACGACACGACTCCCGGCGTGCCAACAAACTCTGATGCCGACTTCTTCTACACCCATTTCCAGTACACATTTTAGTTCGAGCGACTCTACGGTTTCCAGTTTTAAGGATAGGTTGTTGCCGGGGTGATTACTCCTGGCGATTCACTGGTTTTTGGACTCGCGGGCTTGCCCTGGTTTTTCCCGGATTCGCCGCTTGCGGGTTGAGCAAGGCCGTATCGAATATTGACCACGTTTTGCTCTCCCGTGATCAGCGTGATTGACACTTCAGAAGCGTCAAACGTGAGTGCGTCGTCGTGAGGCTCGACTGGCTGGAATGCTCTGCGAAGTTGCATCAGATCAATCGCCAGCTTCTGCCAGACCATCGCTTCACAACTGTCGGCGGGACGAACGCAGCAGCAACGGCCAGAGATCGCTCTGATCCGACAAATCAGGAAATCGTCCTTTCTCTGCCGCTGCGTAAAAGCTGTCGAAAACACTTAGAACGATATCCTCCTCGTCAGTTACCGCCCGATTCTGGCCGAGGAGTCTTCGGCGAACAGACTGAACCAGCCTTTCAAAATAGTGCTGCCAGATGCGATTCGCAGCGGCTGAATCGCCGTACTTAACCAGATCAATCCAGTGGCTGACGTTGTTTGAGTCTGACATTGCAAAGAACCATCACGGCTTGCGTATCGTATATTACGAACTATTGCCGGGTTTTGGTCGAGTTATCCTGTTCCGTTGGTGTTGAAATCAATTGGTTGGTGATCACTGAGTCCTTCAGGTGGCTGTGTTCGCTGGAGACGTCGGTCAGGACGTTCGATGAGAAGACGATTCGTTTGCTTGGGTTGTCGGTCAGTTCGACGGCGTGAGGACTGACACTGGCGAAGGAGTTGCCGACGATGGCCAGCTCGGAAGTTCCGTCGAGCGTGATACCGGCTGCGGCAAGATCGTCGACTCGGCGTTTGACGGTGTCTTCACCAACGTAGCTGTTGGAAATGTTGTTCCCCGTCACTGTGATGCGACCGCTGTTCGGGCCGATGCGTAGAGCGTTTGTTTTGAGAATGGTCAGCGTGTTTGCGGACACTGCGCAACCGTGAGCATCTCGAAGGTCGATACCGGCTCCGTTGTGGGCGATGACATTGGCGCTGATGGTGATGCCGTAGCAGTCTCTGTCAAGGACGACCGCAGTGCCGTGGCATTCTTCGATCATGTTTCCGGAGAGTACGGAACCGTACGTGTTTTCAATGACGACTCCTTCGCCGAGATGGTCGTCGATACAGTTTCCTGTCATGCATAGATTGAACCCGTCGAGGCAGTGCAGAGCATCCTGGTTTTCTTCGAACTGGTTGGACGAGACGACGATGTCGTGACAGCCCAACAGGTTCAGGCCAACACCTTTGTTATAGGTAATGAGGGAGTCGCTGACTCTGGGGTCTTCGTAGCAATGGTCGAGTTGGATTCCGTCGCCGCCGTGCTCGCTGACGGTGACTCCCTGCAGGAAGACCTCCTGAATCTGAACGGCCAGAATTCCGTGTCCGCTTTTTTCGTTGCCGGTCACTCGCAGATTACTGAGCATGATCCGCCATAGCCGGTCGTCGTTTTTGACATCGCCCCCGTCGGAGTGTTGAAGAATGATTGCTGGTTTGCCGTCTTCGTTTCGGTTAACAATGTGCGTCGCCGTCCCGGCACCTGTCAGCAACACATCGCCACGAGTAACGATGATTGGCTCTGTGATCTCGAAAGTTCCAGCCGGAAGCCGGACAACTCCGCCATCTTCCGGAATCGCATCCATGGCTGCCTGAAGACTGGGGAATTGAGCTGCGTCGACCTCGGCTCGCGCGCCTGGAAGTCGCGTTGTGGTCGGTTGAGCTGTGCTGGATCGTTCAACGAGTAGAGAAACGCCGGCAAGAACTGCGACGACGATTATGGCAAGACCTTGTGTCTGAATTCGGTGACGCATGCGAAAGTCTCCAAAGATAGTTTTCAACGGACAGTCGAGTTGGAAAGGCTAGCGACCGGTCAGAACTGCCGCGACTATTGGCAAGGGTTTAGGTTTACTGCCAGGGCGGAATTTACCGTGGAATGAGACATTCCCAGGAAGGTGTCAATTTTGAGTATTCGAATTCTTAACGAGCTGTTCGTGGTCGTCTTCGTTGCCGCTGTCATGGCCTG
The DNA here is from genome assembly GCA_937904325.1 of uncultured Planctomyces sp. Taxonomy (GTDB): domain Bacteria; phylum Planctomycetota; class Planctomycetia; order Planctomycetales; family Planctomycetaceae; genus JABMPE01. Next base: position 17,819 of record CALGTK010000432.1, on the reverse strand, counting down.
ATACTGGTTTACGCTGATTTCGGCGGCAATGCTCGACAAAAATTCGACGTCAAATGTTCCCTGCCGGATCAGGATTACCGTCGACACCCCGAGTAAAGCCACGGCCTGTTCAGGGTAGACAAGTTACGAGCGACGGGCATCAGCAATCCACAACAGGTACCCATGCAGAAGGTTGTCGACTTGGATTTGGCAGGCGATGCTGGCGACGTCAGGAATAGCGGCCTGAACCGTTTCATAGAAAATCATTGGTCGACGTTGCGTGTTGTGTCACGTGAACTGAGCGTCGATTTGATGATTGGAGGATTCCTCGGGACACGGTTGCGAGGCATGTCTTAGTTGCATCATTCAACGAGCATCGTACATCATGGCATTTACCAGTTTGTTTCATGGTTCGACCGCGGGGCGTTTGTATGTCTGACGTTGCCGGAAGTATTAGCCGTCTTGTTGAGATTGCTCGTCGACTTCGGGTTGTGGCCGACGAGCTGGGGCATGTTGAAATCAAGTCGCAGATCGTTGATGAGATTTCAACACTTCAAGAAATGAGGGACGAATTCCCGGGGCATGAAGCGGATCCCGGCCACGAAGTTGCGGATGCGGAACAGGTAGAAGTTACTCAAAAATCGCCTGTGGAGATGCATGAGGACGCGGGATTGGGAATTGTTGAGCCGACCGGGAAGGAAGAAACATATTCTCTGACGCCGGAAGAAGAGAACGAACCTTCGGAAGATGTTTCTTTACCAGGGGCTGATGCTGATGCCGCCGTCGACGACGTTCCGGCAACGGCAACCGTGAAGGCTGGACCGAATTTTGACGAGCGGCGAGCGGTCATTGAAATGAGGATTGTAGATCTGGAGCAACTGGAACTGGTCGCTACGAAACGCATGAACGATGTGCCGACGGCCGAACAGCGACAGACCAAAGCCAAAGCTCAAAAGGCCGGTCGCGATGCCGGTAAGTCTGGGAAAGAACTTCAGCAGTACGCTTACGGAGCGATGCATCTGACGCCCGAACAGCGGTCGGATATTCAAGCGGCTCGAAAAGATGTCCTCTCACTCCGTGAAGCGATTGAGAAGGAACGTGAGTCACTGAAAGAACTCGAAGCTGCAGATTCGTGAGTGTTGCGGCAGTTTAGGGAATGCCTGACGCGAACTCGTCAGGTGACACGGCATCTGCTTCAGGGATGCTTCAGTGAAAACGAGAAGCCTGCGACTTAGATAAACGTCAACCCCGTTTTTTACTGAGTCTTCTGTATTCCCGATGTTTGATGCGCGTATTCATCACATTGATGTGAACGCTGTAAAATGCTTTACTGGAATCTGCTGCGAGGCGATTTGCTTCGAACGGTTCTTCGTGGCTGTGACAGGTCACGGACTAATCCTGCCGTGGAGTTTTCAAAGAATCAGAGCAATGAGTTGATTTGCGGTTGAGGCTGCTTGTGGGACTATCGACACGTTAAGATTGGAGATCGAATTTCTATCGACGACTGTAGTTTCACAAAGGATCGGCCATGCGTGTTCTGATGTTGCTCTTGGTGATTCTGGACCCGTTGTGCGCTAACGCAGCGGACGGATCGTTGGTGAAGCCTGAGACACTGTCGCTCTGGAGCGGTCCGGCTCCGATTGGCGATGGAACAACGGAAGACGTCGATGTTCGTTTGACTCTGCATCGACCAGCGAAGCCAAACGGCACGGCCATTGTGATCTGTCCGGGAGGCGGTTACGGAGGGCTCGTCACCGGCGGGGAAGGGCACGGCATCGCCGAGTGGTTGAATGGGCACGGAATCACGGGACTCGTACTGGAGTATCGACTGCCAAAGGGACGTTCCTATGTTCCGCTGCTCGACTCTCAACGGGCAATCCGCACCGCGAGAGCAAACGCGAAAGCCTGGAACCTTAATCCCAGAAGGATCGGGATCATCGGTTTCTCTGCCGGCGGACATCTTGCCTCAACCGCGGCGACGCACTTCGATTCCGGAGTTAGCCAGTCAGATGATCGAGTGACACAGCAGTCATCGCGGCCGGATTTTGCAATCCTCGTCTATCCGGTCGTCACGATGGACAAGTCGACGCATGCAGGATCGAGACGAAATCTGCTCGGAGACCAGCCATCCGATGAAATGATCAATCTGTTTTCCAATGAGAAGCAGGTTACTGCCGAAACATGCCCGACCTACCTTGCCCACGCACTCGACGACCGAGTCGTTGTTCCTGCCAACAGCCAGGCATTCCATGACGCCCTCAAGCAACACAGCGTTGCCACCGAATACCTGAAGCTTCCCTCAGGCGGCCACGGTCTGAATGGGTATAAGGGCCCAATGTGGGACGCATGGCAAGAGCAATCACTGGATTGGCTCAACAAACTTCAGCGCCAGAGACCATGAAAATCAGGCTGAATTATTCGGTTTGGCTACTTTGACTAAGTCGCCAAGGTGCTCGAGTGAGCGAAAACCCCTGAGACTGGAGATGCGATGTTTGCTGCGGGTCAGTGAGGACGTTCAGGTGTGCTCGATTTGCTGGGAATGCATCGCGTGAGTAGCGACGCGGAAACAAAAAGGGGATTTTGTGCATTCAAATGAGAATGCGTATGAGTTCCGGCCAGACGACAATACAGGTAGCGATCAATGCTGAAGGGGCCAGAAACAAACCTTGCTCAAGTGGTTTCTTTTCGTCTTGATGAAGTGGGATCCAGCTTCGAGCTTTCGCGACGGCGACTGCATGTTCAAGGCTGCGACGAACGATCCCAATAAAGCCGTGACGCCAGATGATGGCGGAGATGCCAAAGACGAACCCAATTGAGAACGTCCAGAGCAAAGTCTCAATGCCCGACTGGAGCCCCAGGAAACTCCCGATCATCGCCAGGAGTTTGACATCACCGCCGCCCATCGCAAAGAAGACAAACGCCGTCAGCATAATGAGTCCGCAACTTAGAAAGCCTGCAATTGCGAACCAGAAGCCTGTTGTCCCGGATTCGGAGAGACCAAGCCCAGCCGAGTTCAAAACGACTCCCGCGATGATTCCCGGGTAACAGTTCCAGTTGTAGATTGTGTGCGAACGGGCGTCGGTCCAGGCAGAAACAGCCAGCATAGCCAGAAGCACACCGACCGCGATCATTTCTGGCCTAATCGATCTTGTAGAAGGTCTATAACTGGGAAGTGCTGGACGTTTTTCGAAGCAAGAGATGCATCTTCGCTGCGGCGAGTGTTGCCGGCTTCAAATCCGTCCGCCACCGCCTGAGGCGGCATCGTTGCTGCCTTCTTCGAGTTCGTCCAGACCCTGGTTGAAGTAGTCGCGAATACGAGGCCAGCCAAACTTGATCAGGAAAATCAGAATTGGAATCGCGATTGCCCCAATGATGAGGATAGTTTCCAGGCTGACCGCGCCACGCTCATCGCGGTGGACTTTGCGGAGCAAATCGCGAAATGTGACCTTCGAAGTCATCAGACTGTTCCTTGTCGTGCAATATTCGACGAATAGCTGTCGGTCTCGGACTGAGCCAGTCGGAGATGAAATGTTTTACATTATCGGCCATGCAACCAGCGTGCAGACCATTTCGTAGCTTAACTGGATGATTCGTTTACCGGCAGGGATGGCAAATGCAACCAGAGGCAGGATTACTCCCAGAACGAGAATATAATCAAGCGTGGACACACCGGCACGCCGATGCGACGTCGCATTCATAGAACGGGCAGGATGTATGATTCCTTGATTCTGCATCACGACTTACTAATTACTTACTCTTTCTTTCAGAATTTGCTGGAAGCAGAGTACAGACTGATCGGAATCAGTGCCAGATGCTGCGATTCTACTGGATTGCGAAACGAATTCTGGCTGAAGAATTCAACAGTAAAAATGCTGGGCTCGGCGTCTCGGTTGGCGACTGAGTACTATGTGGACTCGTTGTCAGAGTTTGACGGTTGCGACTTCCGCTCATTGATCGTCGCCATGCGTTGCTGAAGTTCGGCCTCGAATCCGCGATTGACAGGGCGGTAGTAACTTCTGTCGACACCCAGGTAATCCTGATCGACCCAGCCGTCGTCTCCACTGTGCGCGTACTCGTACCCTTCACCATGCCCCAGTCGTTCGGCTCCTTTGTAGTGGGAATCTTTCAGGTGAGTTGGGATTGGCAGCACTCGCCGTTCACGGACATCCTGCATCGCCTCGTTGATGGCTGCATATGCTGCGTTTGATTTCGGGGCCAGTGCCACATAAGTCGCTGCCTGAGATAGCATGATCCGACATTCGGGCATTCCCACCATCAATGTTGCCTGAGCGGCGGCGTTGGCGATAACAAGTGCTTGAGGATCGGCATTTCCAACGTCTTCTGAGGCGGCAATGACGATTCGACGAGCGAGAAACCGTGGATCTTCGCCGGCTTCGAGCATCCGAGCCAGCCAGTAAACGGCTGCGTCTGCATCGCTTCCCCGCATACTCTTGATTAGAGCGCTGGCTGAGTCGTAGTGCGCGTCGTCGTCGTATTGAATCGCCTTTTTCTGGATCGATTCCTGCGCAAGGGCCAGGTCAATTTCCGATCCCGATACAGACAGGGCACTGATTTCCAAGGCACTCAACGCTCGGCGGATATCGCCATCGGAAACCTCGGCAAGAAAATTAAGTGACTCGTCAGTCGCAGAAACATTCAGAAAGCCGAGCCCTCTATCTGAGTCCGTCAGCGCTCGCTCAAGCACTTTACGAACGTCGTCGGGTTCGACTGGCTTGAACTCGAATACCTGGCTTCGACTAACCAGCGGGGATACCAGTGAGAAGAAGGGGTTTTCAGTCGTCGCTCCGATCAGTCGCACAACCCCAGATTCGACATCCGGTAGCAGCACGTCTTGCTGAGTTCGGTTGAAATGGTGCAACTCATCAACGAACAGCAACGTTCCTTTTCCACCTGTTGTCAGGCGATCGCGTGCCTGATCGAGTAACGCTCGGACTTCCTTGACGCCAGCAGACGCCGCATTCAGTCGAGCAAAAACTGACTTTGTCTGGCCGGCGATGACTTCTGCAAGTGACGTCTTTCCGCAACCGGGTGGTCCATAGAAGATCACCGAAGAAAGACGGTCCGCTGCCAGGATTCGACGTAGCAGTTTACCTTCGCCGAGAAAATGTTGTTGACCGACAAACTCGTCAAGGTTGCGAGGACGCATGCGAGCGGCCAGCGGCTTTGCCTTGTCGAGATTGTTCGCTTCCGCCTTTGCGAAAAGATTCATGCTCGGTCTCGAGTCATTCTGAAGAGGAGTCACTGCTGGAACCCGGAATCTGGAGTTCATCCCGGCCTGTTCGACGGCGGATCCATCCCACGACCCGGCGAATTGATGGCCGTCGGATGATCAGGAGTTCCAATCTTCGCTTTCCAGGGAAATCTACCAGCATGACGCCAAGAAGTATCGTTAGTAGTCCCTGGCCTGGCAGAATAAGCATGGCTGCACCAGCGACCAGAAGTACAACACCGATCACATTCTTGAGGATTCGCCACTGCAACGAAGCGGTTGGGCTCTGTTTCCGAAACTCGTTCTGTCCGCTGCCGGTCGCTATAAAATAGTCGGTTGGGATGCGAGCAACGAGCCACGGGACGGCGATGATTGAACCAATAAAGAGAGCAACGGAAAAGGCCGTCAGCCATTGCAGAGTACTCTTATATTCGGACACAAGTGATTTGAGTTGCCCGTCGATTTCAACAGGGGAAAACTCGGGAAGTGAGCCCGTAGGAAAGGTGAATCGCAGGGCCACAGTTAGCAGGAGTAGAAGCGTTGCCAGCCAATCCGTGCGATTCCAGATGTCGCTTTTTGAGTTGAAGCGAATGAATTGAAGCAATGCACCAGTGGGACATCCATACCGGCAATACGCCATCGGGATGAACAAGGAAGTTGCCAGGCCGACTATGGCGATGGTTATAGTCACCGGCCCCGCGGCTTGATAAACCCAGGCGTCAAAGGGCTCGAGGTCGACCAGACTGAACGGCAGATGCAGCATACTGACGATAACGCACCAGATAAGCAGGCCGAATGGCAGGAGTAGCAGGTTGCGGCTTAGCCAACGTGGAATCCGCGGTTGCCAGGGGAGACGCCGCATTGCCAGTTGCTGGACCGCGCCGTGAGGGCACAATTGGTGGCAGTAGATTTGAGTTTTCGAGAAAACTGGAATTAACAACGCCGCGATTGAAACCGTCACCAGTCCCGTTGCAATGGCCCACGGGACGTCATTTTGAGTCCAACCGATCAGTGTTGCCTGAGAAAGCATGTCGCCGTTGAGTAATCCGAGGACCAGGATGACGCTGGTCAGCAGTCCGAGTCGAACGATTCGAAATTTACGAAGACGACTCAGGCCTATGATCAATCCGCCCATGACGACAATCACTGTGGCGATTTGTCGATTGTTCGGCATTCTGGCTGACGAAGCAGGGGACGTCTGTTCGACTACGGTTGCAGCGTGTTTTGCAGCGATGACCAGACCGTCAGCGATATTCATGCTGGTCATCGTCGCACCGGACACTCCTTCAACACGTGCTTCAAAGAGGTTAAGGGTTGCGACTTCGGCCAACGTGCGATCGTTGAAGAGATTTAGAAAGTACTCTTCCTCTTTGACGTAACCTACATAGGGTTCATTATCAAAACTGTTGCGTAGCTGGATGCCGAGGACGTTCTCGTCAGCATCAAGCATGACCAGCGTGTCGGTAGCCCCCTGGTAGCCGACAAGATTGTCAGCGGAGGGCGATGTCCGAAATACATAGCCGAGCAACAAGTCGCCAGCATTCAGAATTCGATTCAGGGCAGGGCGACGCGGTTCGGGGGCAAGTCTGGTGGCCGTCGGAAATTTCGCGGTAATTTCATGTAGTTGAATGTCTTCAGGGAAACGCAGTGAGGGGACGTTGCCACCGAGCCGTTTGCCGATTGATTCAGCGATTGCAAGACTTGTGAGAGTTGCTCCAGACACGCCGTCCACGGAAGTACGGTTGGCGGCCTCGGTCCAAAGAACACTCTGCCATGACTTCAGAAATCTATCGTCCCGCTCGATAAGAGCTACGTGCTCGACGGTGTCGCGACTCCACAGAATTTTCAGACCGATGATGCGTTCGCCATTATCGAAGGCGATCAGGATATTGGTCGGGCCAGAGAATCCGACGATTCCGTCCGACTGTGGAGAGGTTTGAACCACAAAGCCAAGTGTCAAGTTAGCAGCGTCCAGAACCTGTTGAGTTCGCCGGTCGGGATCAAACAGTCCGCCTTCGACAGCATTGGGAAAGAACTCCTGCAAAACCTTTACGGTGACCGGTTTCTGGTCACGCGACGCTTCAGCAGCGAGATAGCTTTGGTGCTGTTTTCTCAGCAGGAGAAGTATGCCGACCAGTATCGCCAACCTGGCTGTATGCAGGACAATGGCCAGGATCGGACGTCGCTGTCGAGGCGTCAAAGATTTATCACGAACGACAGGTAGCAGCATCAGCGAGGTATCAGAGGTCATGCCGTTTCACCGCGTGATGACACTATTGTTCCTCCGACGAGTTTCCCGTCAGTATCTGGAAATCTGTGAGAACCACGGAAGGATGAGTCGATCGTTGTTGCCGATATACTGCCATTGGTGACGAACTATTCTACAGCTAGGACTTGAACGGCGTCGGCGTGTAGCGTTCCATTGGCTCCCTCAGTGGAGATGATCACTGAGACTGGTTCGTCTTTTTTGAGGTCGAACTTCCCGACTCTAACAAAGTTGTTTTCCAGTGGAGCTTTCGCTCTCAGGTTGACTGTGTGCGTACTGCTGTCCGATTTTGTTGAGACCATGACCTTCGCGTTACTTGCGCGGTTTTCGTGTGCAAGAGCGTTGATTCGAATGTCAAAACTGCCGGTGGCGGGAGCATTGAAACTGTAAGTGATCTTTGAATTGCTATTGGCGCTGGCGTAGAGATAGCCGTTTTCAATGTAACCCTTCAGGCCAGTTCCGTTGGTCCACTTGCCTTCCTTGCTGGCGGCGAGATCGTCAATAACCAGGCCTTTTAAGTTGCTGACAGGCAGTCCCGTGGGCGGGCCGAATTTGCCTGCGAGAGGCAATGCATCGCTGGGGACAGTGATTTCAGAAGAAACAGTTTCGCGACGAGCCTTGCCTGGCAGAATGAGTAGTTCCTTGAGTTCGTCAAGATATCGTTCGTAGACATCTCGCGGGGTACAACTTTGAAGAGTACAGATGGAAGCCGCCTTGCCGACAACTTCGCCCATCATTCCGCAGGTTTTCATGACGCGGACGGTGCCAAGGGCCTGATGCGTCACGCTGATGCAACGACCCGCCATGAACAGGTTGTCGATGTTGCGCGAGTAGAAGCACCGATAGGGGACCGGGTAACCGTATGCTCGGTCGACACGGCGATCGTGGACGGCGTAGGAGATAAATGGGTTGTCCTTGAATTTGCCAGCGTATTGCTGTTTCGGGTAATGAAGATCAATCGACCAGGTACTTGGCACGCATCCATCGGGGAAATCTTTCTTGGCGACTACGTCGTCCTGATTCAGCACGACGTCACCCATCAGTCGCCGGGATTCACGCGGGCCGCCAATGTAGGCAATCCATGTCAGGAAGGCATTTTTGTGCTCCGCAGCACCGTCGCGATTCTTCATCGCGTTGAATGCACCATAGACGGCTCGCAGGTTCCAGTCGCGAATCGACTCGGCCCCGCCCAGCGGGTCTTTGTCGAATCCGCTTTCCCAGAACCACTGGCCATGGAACGCTCTTGGGTATGGGAAATCCTTCATGTCCAGATCTAGAGCCCATGGAGTGTGCGGGTAGGAGCGTGGCTTTTCGTCGTTGGCCCAGGCCCACATATTGCTCATGCCCATGCGGCCTTTGGGTTCCATTTCCCAATCGGCCTGAGCGAGATAACCAATTGTTCCGTGTCCCGTGCAGTCTGAAAAGAGTTTGCCTGCGAATCGGGAATGCTCACTGGTTCTCGTGTCGAAGGCGTGGACGGCAACCACTCGGTTGTCTTCGGTATCAACTTTGTATGCGTGGTGGTTGAGGAATAAATCAATGTTCTTTTCGCCGCGAATGATCGCTTCTTTTTTTGCGTCGCCGAACTCTTCGTAGGTGCCAGGTGACTTTTCGGCGTGGTCGCAAAATTCTTCGATGATTTCGCCAATACGTGGGTATTTACCACGGCGGATGTTGCCCTTCGCCCAGACTCTAACTTCGCTGGAGCCATTGCCGCCAAGGATAGGGCGATTCTGTACCAGTGCGACCTTGCAGCCCATTCGGGCCGCAGACAGAGCTGCGCCCATCCCTGAATATCCGCCACCGATAACGACGAGATCGTAGTCACCGCGTGCCGTGGGAGCTTTCTCCAGACCGAGCTGTTCACGTCGCCAGTCTGCGAGGGTGGTCGGATCGTTTGGCGGAGTTTTATTGTCCTTTGTCAGAAGAATCGCATCGCAACGCCCGTCGAACCCGGTGAGGTCATGGAGACCGATCGAGATCTGCTTTTTGTCAATTGTTACCGAACCACCGTCATGCCAGGTCCAAGTGGCTGACTTTGTGCCGAAGGTCTGCTTCAGACGCTTCCCGTTGATTGAAATTTCGAAACGTCCTGGCTGTCCTTTGACATTCCACCTGCCTACCCAGTCGATGGTTCGAACGAAGACTCGATAATTGCCGGTGGTCGGCACTTCGGCAGTTGTTATGGCATCTTTAACAGGTCGACCGAGTCCGTGGGCCAGCAGGTAAGGTGATCCCATTGTGTCTATAAACTGTGTATCCAGCTTCCATCCACCATGGGAAGAAAAACTTTCGGCCTCAACGAGCACTGCGTCGGCAGCGAACGAACTGGAGAGAACGCCAAGGCATAGACACACCGAAATCAAACATCGCATGGGAAGACCTTCAGGCAAAGACGCAAGTTAAACTTCGAATTCCGTATCAGAGCATTCTGCTTGCCGGCGGATTTTCCGCATTTCTTCGTCGCGGCATTCTTCGGCGGGAACGGTACACAATTCACATATAGATTTTCCATCGTGCCCCGGCATACTGGCAAGTCCGCCACAACTGCCTTTGATCGATCGGTTGCTGAAAACGACTCCGACTGCCATGCCGGCGATGGCCAGAGCAAATATTCCGACAGCCGCCAGAACTGTGGCGAGGACCGAATTAGCCTGCTTAGCGGATTCAGTTGGCGAATCCGCGGTCACCAGTAAGGGGAAAGACGACGAAGCCTGAACATCGAAGTTGGAGCCGTTTCGAATTATCTGATAAATTGAAACGCCTTCCTGTTCCGCGAGCTTCATTCCCTGCTCGGGCCCAAGAACTTCGATCGCCGTCGCCAGCGCGTCGGCGGTCAGGCAATCTTCAGCAAGGACGGAGACGGACGTCAGGTTGTGTGTGACTGGCCGACCGGTTGCTGGATCGATAGTGTGCGAGTATCGCTGCCCATCGACCTCGAAGTAGTTTCGGTAATCGCCTGAAGTGGCGAGTGCCCGGTCGTGCAGTCGCAGTGCCGTATGAATCTGGCGCGGCAAGGCGTCAGGAGTCTCGATGCCAGCCGTCCATGAACGACCATCAGGTTTTCGTCCCCGTCCTCGCATTTCACCGCCAATTTCCACCAGATGAGCGGTTGGTAGATGGTCTTCCGCGAGTCGTTCTGTCAGCAGTTTCGAAACGACATCGACTGCGTATCCTTTGGCAATAGCTGAAAGATTCAACTGAATTTCGGGGCGTTTCTTCATGAGCGATGGAGGATCAAGTCGCACGTTGATTTGATCGAACCCGATGGCGGCAAGTGCCTGCTTGATATCGGATTCGCTGGGAAGAGATTGCTCGCCTGGTTCTTCGGCAAAGTGCCACAGTTTGATGAGTGGTGCAACAGTTGGATCAAACGCTCCGTCGCTGAGTTGCCAGATTCTCTTTGCTTCGGAAACGACGAACACTGTATCTCGTGAAACTGAGAACCAGTCGGTCGAAGTGGAAACGTTGAAGCGGGACAGTTCTGAATCTGGCCGCCAGGTAGACATCTGGTCTTCGAGCTGGTTCAAAGCCAGGTCGATGTCTGCCTGCATTGCGGCGAGTGTTGTGGCATCTTGCGAATCTGCCAGAACGATTCGGTACGAGGTTCCCATCGTCTGGCCAGTAATCACGTTCGTCAGAGGTGCCCCAGAACCAGTCAGCGCAAACAGGCAAACAGCAAGAAGGCCGCAGACCAACACGCTACTGTAGAACGTCGAGATTTTCGGAACAGCTAATTTCGGCATGTTGAATTACTGTTGTTCGTCCGTGGGATCGTCAGTTTCTGCCGTAGTCGCTTCGACGTTTCCAACGTCCAGGTCCTCGCGAGCCTTGAACAACCGCGGATTGCCGCCGGCCTGCGGGACTCGGTATTCTGAGTGCGACCCCGGCGCGAGTGCGTACTGCACATACTGGCCATCGATTCGCCGACGGTAAATCAGTGGGTATGCGATGGGGTACTCGTGCGACTTGCCCGGTTTCAGCGTAAAGGGACCACCCCAGCCGCTGAACGGGCCTTTAGTCTCGTAGACAAGATTCGTGTCACTGCTGTTCGTAAGTTTAACCCCTGGCGCGGAAAAAGTGACGGATAGTGCAGGGTTCTTCCACGAGACGTCTGACAGGCGGAGTCGAGTCAGCCCCAGATCGAAGTCTGGGATGATCGTCTGAGAAGCCGGGCCTTGCTGCGTCCATTGTGTCCAGGACTCTCGAAACAGGTCCGCCAGCACTTGCTCATTTATCGTACTGTCAGTCGGTGAGTAGCCGTCGGCGAAATCTGCGTCGACAGCAATCTGAGTCTGATTGTCCCACGTAAGCTGTAGTGCTCGGGCTTCGTTGGACACTCGCTCCAGCGAAGTAACTGTCCCCTGGTTAACCGAATATCGAAGATTGGCAAAGGGTTCCCATGACGATGTTGCTTTGCTGGACCTGGTCGAGACCTTGAACAGCAACCCGGGAGCTTGAAACTGCATACCGTCTGCTTCTTTGTTTTCGCCGATCGCAATTGAGTCGGCTAGATGAAGCACGGCCGAAAGTTCGACGTCCGGACCCAGACTGGCTAATTCCGGAATGGCTCGTGTGAGTGCGGCTCGATCGCCGAGGCCTGCAAAGGCGGCATCCGGAATGTCGAGTACGTTAATTTTGGCGACGTCCGCGGCGACAAGTAGTTTAGTGAGTCCTTCCAGCATGTTTGGTGCGACGGAGACCTGTAGATCAGTGGTTTTGTTGATGTCCTGGGCGGTTACGTCTGTCACCACCTGCCGGGATGGTTTATCCGGAGCAGATTCTGGAGTCACTGCGGCTGCCGTAAGGCCCAGCACAACCGAGATACCGGCGTCGTCAGTGGAGACTTCCTGCGGCCAGACATGAACGCGAGGGCTGTAAACGGGCAACGGCCAGAAGCTGCCAATTATTGAGTTTGCCTGGTCCAGTTGAAGTTTTTCTTCCATCGCGGTCACCAGGGACGGCACAAGCCCGCGAACTTCCTGTTCGATGCGAGCTTTATTTCCATAAAGACCTTCGACAAGCCCGCGTGAGACTTTGTCGCGGGTCATGCCAAATCCTCGTACGCTCACTCCGGCCGGCGCGGTGACGTACCAGTTGTTGAATGGAATGTCGAAGCGCGTACTAACCTGCCGAAGTCGAAGCTGCCTGTCTTTGATGTAAGGCGTAACGTCGAAGCTCAGCCAGACAGGTTCCCGGTGACCAATGACGATATTGATGGGGCCTGTCGACGCCGAATGATCTCTTCCTGTGACTGATGTGCCGCCGATTCTGAGGGTTGCATTCTGCACACCAATCTGCACATTGAGTCGATCTTTCTGGTAGGCATTCAGTCGGACCCGCCAGAGGTCGGCGGCATAAGAGATGCTTCCAAACGTGATTTGGAATTGCCGACCGTCCACAACGGTTCTGTCATAGATGTCAGCCAACGAACCGCGGAGCAAGTCTTTCGGAAGCAGATTCGGGATCGACATTGCCAGTGCGTCCAGCATTGTGTTGCCGAGTCGAACGGTTGCTGCTCCTTCGAGGTCGAGCGCCGGAATGAATGGCGAATTGTCTACACTTGCATCGTCGATCGGCACTCGGAGCGCCAACGCTCTGGGATGATCTCCTTTCGGATCGAGCATCCACTGAATGACGGCGTCAGTGTCGTACACGATGTGCGTGATATCGTGCTTCCCGCCCGCTATTTCTGTGTATCGAGGTTTGGCTCCTGCAGACCGTAGTGCAGCGATTGTTCGTCGAGACTGCGCCGGTCGAATTGCGGCATCTTCAGATCCGTGAAACGCCCAGACAGGAACATCCACTAACTTACCTGCGAGGTCGGCGCCACCACCGGCCAACGGAAGTATTGCCTGCCACTTGGAAGGTGTTGCCGCTGCGACGCTCCACGTTCCGTATCCACCCATTGACCACCCGGTCAAAATTCGGCGAGATGTGTCGATCGAGTAGTCGTTTTCAACCTGGTTGAGGATCTTGAGGGCTCGCTTTGCGTCAGGACTGTCGGCTAGCCAGCCCGCAAGATATCTCGCACTGGTGTCTTCACACTGAGGGAAGACGGCGATAAATGGAAATGAAGATTGTCGCTTTTTGATCGCGGGGGCCAGACCAATGGTTAATTGCCGTTTGCCGTCGCGGCCTCGCTCACCGGCGCCGTGCAGGAACAGGACGACCGGCCATTTTTTGTCGGCGGAATAGCTTTCCGGAACGAAAATGGCGTAGCTATGCTCGCCATCATCGTCCGTGATGACCCGCTGCTCGAAGTCTGCCTTTGAGTTCTGCGCGAGGCAGATCAGCAAGGCGGTGGCGAGTAGCCCGCTAAGACTCCAGCGCGGGAAGAGGTGTCGTGTATCTGGTAGACCCTCTCGCATGAGGGACGCTCCTTCTTTTAGTTATTGAGTTTCCGGAACGAGTCGTTGAGACTATTGCTCACTCCAGTTTGATGATGTTCAACAGGGCAGAGCTGGCGATGTCGCCCGGGGCGTGGAGTCGCAGTTTAACGTCTGGCTGTGTGCAAGGGATCCTTCAACTTCGATTCGTCAATCACCTGCAAGGTTCACTCGGATGATCTCTTTGTCGTTTCTGGCGAAAACGCTCCTCATAGCAAAAGCGGGATGCGACCAGATCGTCATCCGACGTTTGACCGGCCGCGTTGGCTCGATCAGTTTCGCGCGGCTGATTTCGTCGTAACCGGATGGCGACAGGCGAGCGATGATGAGATCTCCCTGCTCGTTATGGATGAAGAATCGATCTTTTTGCGGGATAATAAAGGCGTTCCACCAGCGGCCCTGGCCAGTCGCATCGAGTGTTTCCCAAAGACGGTTTCCGTTGGTCGCGTCGAGGCACCGGAATTGGCCGTAGCTACAGATTGAGTAGATGTTTTTTCCGTCAAACCACGGCGTGCACATGATGGGATGCACTCCGTCTGTTCGGATTTCATTGTCACTTTTGCCAGCCCACGCGACTTTTGCACTTGCTCCGTCGTCCGCGACTTCGATCATGCGTGGGCCGTTGTAGAAACTGGCAACAAAGAGTTTGTTTTCAAACTTGCGAGGAGTCGCGATTGACAGCCCTGCGCGGATACGGGCAGGAACCTGCCAGATGAGTTCTCCACTGTTCGGGTCAAGCGACGAGACTGCCTCAGGATGCCACATGATCAGTTGTCGCCGTCCGCCAAACTCAAAGATCACAGGTGGTGCATAGCCAACGGCAGTATCCTGGAGGGCTCGCCATCGTTCTTTTCCAGTAGCCTTGTCAAAACTGACGACCAGGCTGTTTTTGCTGCCACCGACAAGAGTGATCAGTTGGTCACCGTCGACCAGTGGTGATGCCACCATTCCCCATGTCGGTAGTTGTGTTCCGAAATCGTCAACGAAATTGCGTTGCCAGAGGACTGTTCCGTCGTCGGCGTTAAGGCAGAACATGTGGCCAACTGCTCCGACCACGTAAACACGACCGTCGTCGACAACCGGCGTGCAGCGTGGCCCCGCCGGGTAGCTGATGGAGTATCGAGCCTCGTAGGCGTGCTGCCAGATGACTTTGCCTGTCGCCGCTTCGAGACACAGAACTCGTTCACGCTGTTCTTCTCGAAGCCGATCCATCACGTAGACGCGTCGGTCGGCGACTGACGGACCGCCGTATCCTTCGCCGATCGGTGTCTCCCAGACGCGCGGCAGAACTCCCGAATCGGCAAACTGCTCAACGATTCCAGTTTCTCGCCAGATCAGGTCCCTCTTCGGACCTCCCCACTGCGGCCAGTCGTCAGCCGTTGCATCGACGTTGGCAATTGTCAGGAAAACGAATAGCCCGGCCACTCCGAGAAACGGGTTAGCATGGAGTGTGCGAAACATGGCTGGAGCTCCTTTTGGTTAAGACTGCAACTCACTGGCCGGAGTGCTTGCTGCGAGTTCATCGATCATGTCCTGTGTCGCTGCTTCGACGGCCTGTTCCCATTGATCTGGTCCAAACTGTTCGTTGTAAGGTGCTTTGTTATAAGCGAAATTGATTCCGCGTGAGCTGTTAATCAAAGCTCCGAAACCGCGAGGATCAAAACCGCCCGCGACTTCCGAGGCGCCGGCTCCCTGAGATCCAAAGCCTGGCACAAGTAGCGGCGTCTTTGGCATGGCCGCACGTAACTCTGTCAGCTCAGCGGGATACGTCGCACCTGCAACGGCCCCGATTGGTCCGTACCCGCAATCGCCTTCACTTCCAATATTGAAACTCTCAACAACGTCGGACACTCGCTGGTAAAGCTTTTGACCCTTGGTTTCACGATCCTGGAAGGTCGATGCGCCGGGGTTACTTGTCCGGACAAGGACGTAAAGTCCGGCGCCTCGTTCAGTCGCGACTCGGACAAATGGCTCAAGTGTGTCTTTGCCAAGATAAGGGTTTACCGTTAACGCATCGGCTGCCCAGATTGCGGCATCGGGATCAACGCCGGCCAGATAGGCGTTTGCGTACGCTTCTGCTGTCGATCCAATGTCACCGCGTTTGGCATCGCAAATGACAATAAGTCCAGCCTTTCGCGCCTTGCGGATGACTGTCTGGAGTGCTTGACACCCAGCTGGTCCGTATTGTTCAAAGAACGCAGCTTGAGGCTTAACGGCAGGAACTAACGGGGCGACGATGTCTATAATTCTCGAACAGAATTCGTCGAAAGCGCTGGCCGCTGCATCTGTTTCGTTGGACGTCCGGTCGCGAGCGGCGGCGACGATCGATGCGGGCAGCTGGTCCAGTCGCGGATCAAGCCCAACCAACGCTGGGGTTTTGCGGTCCGCAATTGTGGCATGAAGTCGGTCTGTGTAGTGGTTCATGACGCGGATTGTTACCGCGATTGCTTAGCGGGAAAAGTCACTGGTGTCTGGAGTCAGTCGAATTTAGTCGTTGTTCCTAATCTGCCAGGTTCATCAGGTACTGGAACGGTGTCTGTCCGAGTACCTGTTCCAGTTCGACATAAATTCGGACAAGTTCAGGAACGGATGCCACTCCTACTTTTTCCAGCACGTTGTGACGTCGTGTTTCTACTGTTCGGAGACTGATCGAAAGCTCTTTGGCGATGACTTTATTGAGTTGCCCGTCGATCACCCTCTGCATGACGACCAGCTCTTCCGGTTTAAGCTGTTCGAAACGCTGGATGAGCGATTTATTCGCCTGGTTGGCCGCTCGACGCTCGCTGTCAGTCACCAGAGCTTCCATGATGGCCTTCCAAAGCTCATCGGATGAGCAGTTTTTTTCCAGCAGCGTGATCGCACCGTTGTGCATTGCCTGAACGGCGTTTGACACGTTGGCGTAGGCCGAGATGACAATTACTGGGATTTCGAACCCTCGTTCACGCAGAGCGACCTGCAGATCGAGCCCCGTCATCCCTTGCTCCATGCGAAAGTCGGTGACGACACAACCTGGTGCGGCGTCCGAGTACTCCGCGAGAAACTTTTCACCACTGGCGAATGTCTCAACGGGTACCCCGCGAATGTCGACCAGTGCCGCGATTGAGTCCCGGACCGCTTTGTTATCGTCGATTATGAAGACGGTCTGCTTTTGAGGCAACGAATTAGGTTGCATCGCTTATAATTTTCCGTGGGATTGCGAAGTGAGTTTCAATTACATTCCACACTTCGGGATCTGGCACCCGAACCGTTCAGGAATCATCTTCTACGATTAAGTAACTAAGTACCAGTGTGTATCCAAAAGTCAGATTGCCCAGGAAATGTAATTCCTTCAGATGATTCTCCAAACGCATTTCCATCTGAAGTTCAACAGATATGAAATCAGTTCAGGTTCGGACAAAAGGGGAGTTTGCCTCTGCGGCCCTTTGCCCTGAATCTGGCGTGCGGCGACGAACGCGTGAGCGACGAACGGGGCTACAGGGTTGATTGTTTTCCAGGGGCGGTTTATTGCTGGAAACCGGGCACCGCAGGGAGTTGGATAGTTGATGAAATAATTCGGCTGTTCAACGGAGTTCCTGCGATGCCTGACCACCAGCTTACTCTCAAAGAACGCGAAGTTTTCTCTCAGATGCGTTATTCCGGTGCCCGTGCGTCAGCGATCGCGCAAGGTACGGGACGTTCACAATCGACGATCGGTTGCGAGCGTCCACTCATCTGAAAGATGGACGATCCGATTGTTAACGAGTCGGTCCGCAAGGGGTTGTCTCAAGAGTGGTTCCGGGAACAGATCTGCGTTCGGATGAAGCGTGATCACGCGCCGACGGGTGCGCGACGAGTGACCTGCCAGGCGTCGATTGCTGGCTGGAAATGTTCGAAAATGGCAATCAAGGCCGTTTGTTACTGCGGCATGGCCGTTACTGCAGCCGCCAAGGGACGGACGATAGAGACCGCGTTAGAA